>JAYUHG010000001.1:0-2684 GCA_043767195.1 Gammaproteobacteria bacterium
CAATGCGGCGCGGGAGATCCTGATGGATCTGCGCCGTCCTCCCATTGTGCCCAAGGACGCCAGCCATGACTGAGCGTTGGGATGCCATTGTCATCGGCGCCGGCCATAACGGACTGGTGTGCGCCACCTATCTGGCGCGCGCGGGCCGCAAGGTGCTGGTGTTGGAACGCAGCACTGAGCTGGGTGGCATGACTGGCGTACGCCGGTTTGCCGAAGGTTTTTCCGTGCCCGGCTGCGCCCATCTGCTGCACATGCTGCATCCAGGTGTGGCCCGTGACCTGGAGTTAGCGTCCAACGGGCTGCGAATGCTGGCAACGCATATGCCCACCGTGGCGCTGGATGAACAAGGCGGACATCTGACTCTAACTGAACGCACAGTGGAGGGTCCCGGCATGTCGGCGGAAGTCACGGCCGTGTATGGAGCTTTCATGGATCGCCTGCGGCGTTTCGCGACGGTGCTGGCGGCAGCCAATGAAAAAATGCCGCCACGTCTGGTCAGTGAACATTGGCGTGATCATCTGGCTTTGGCCAAGCTGGGCTGGAAGGCGTGGCAACTGGGCCGGGATGATATGCGCGAGATGTTGCGCATTGGCGCCATCAATATATTCGATGTGCTGCAAGAGGAGTTTGACCATCCTTTGTTGAAAGGCGCCCTGTCTCTGGATGCGGTGCTGGGTACGCACATGGGTCCGCGGTCTCCGAACACCGTATTGAATCTGTTGTATCGGCTCACGGGGCAGACCGGCGCGGGTAACGGTGTCGCCGTGGCGGAGGGTGGGATGCAGGGCGTCATTACCGCGCTGGAGCGCGCGGCGACCGCGGTGGGGGTGGTGATCCGAAGTGGTTGCGCGGCAAAAAGAATTGTCGTGAGTGCCGATTCTGTGACCGGTGTGGAAATCTCCAGCGGTGAAGTTCTGAATTGTGGGCAGGTGTTCTCAAGCGCCGATCCCAAGACCACATTTCAACGCCTGTTGAGTCTGGATGCACTGGACACTGGTTTCAATCGCCGCATCCAGAATTTGCGCATGCGCGGCACCGCGGCAAAATTGCATCTGGCCTTACGCGGCGCCCCGGTGTTTCGTAATCTGGACACGGAGAATCTGGGCAGCCGTTTGCTGATTGCGCCATCCATGGACTACATTGAATTGGCATTCGACGCCGCCAAGTACGGCGCTTACTCCGAACATCCCGTCATGGAGATCACGATCCCCACTGCGCATACGCCCGCCATGGCGCCAACGGGTATGCATGTGCTATCTGCGGTGGTGCAATATGCGCCCATGCATTTGCGTGGCGGCTGGACCGGCGACGCAAAGGCGGGATTCATGGAGTGCGCGTTAAAGGTGTTATCGCGCTACGCGCCGGACATACGTGATCAGGTTATTGCCGCTGAGTTGTTGACGCCGGCGGATCTGGAACGGGAATACGGCGTCAGCGGCGGACATTGGCACCACGGTGAACTGGCGCTGGATCAATTCATGATGCTGCGACCGGTGCCGGGCGCGGCCCAGTATGCCGCACCCATTCCCGGATTATTCCTGTGTGGCGCGGGTGCTCATCCCGGTGGCGGGGTCAGTGGTTTGCCGGGACGCAATGCCGCGCACACAGCGTTGGCGGGGGCGTGGCGCAAATGAATATGTCGCTGCGGGATCGGAGATTATTGGAAACGCCGCTGCACGCGCGTCTGGCCGCCGCCTGCGAAACCATGCAGTGGTCTGGCTGGAAGGGTTATGCCGCGGTGCAGTGTTTCACCACCGTGCCGCAGGAATATTTCGCCATTCGTAATACCGCGGGTCTGTTCGATCTGTTCCCCATGACGAAATATCGCATTCAGGGATCGGGCAGCCGCGCATTTCTGAATCGGCTGGTGACACGGGATCTGTCGGCGGTTAAACCCGGGCGGGTGACCTATTGTGTCTGGTGTAACGACGCCGGGCAGGTGCTGGATGACGGCACCGTGTTTTGCCTGGATGACAACGACTGGCGTCTGTGTTCCCAGGAACGCCATCTGGATTGGTTGCTGTGGTCGGCGCAGGGATTTGACGTCAGCATTCGGGAAGAGACCGAAGAACTCACCGGTCTGGCGCTCCAGGGTCCGACTTCATGTCGTATCCTGCGCAATGCCGGGGCCACCGGTGTCGAGCAGTTGGCGCCATTCCAGCATGGTTCGTTTACCTGCGCTGGAGTACAAGTGCGCATTTCGCGCACCGGGTTCACTGGCGATTTGGGTTACGAACTTTGGTTTGATCCGGCCCACGCGGTGGCGTTGTGGGATGGTTTGCATGCAGCGGGTCGCAATCATGGTCTCTTGCCCATCGGGTCGCTGGCACTGGATATTGCCCGCATTGAGGCCGGTTTCATTCAGGCTGGCGCGGACTTTGTGCCGGCGGAGCAGGTGGTGCGACCGGACCGGGCGCGTTCGCCGTTTGAATTGGGTCTGGAGCGATTCGTGGATTTCAAGAAAGCACATTTCAATGGACGTCGCGCTTTGCTGGCGGAGAAACAGCGTGGCTCCCGCCACCGTCTGGTGTTGCTGGATGTGGAAGGCCATCACCCGGCGCGGGACGCATTCATTTATAACCGCGCCCGTCAGGTGGTGGGCACGGTGACTTCCGCCACCTGGTCCCCCAGCGCCAAGGCCAACATCGCCATTGCCTCGGTGCGAGCCGCCGCAGGCAAGAACC
>JAYUHG010000002.1:0-2682 GCA_043767195.1 Gammaproteobacteria bacterium
AACCGATGGTCACATCGCCATAGCCTTCAAAGATATCCGTGGGCTTCTTGCTGATGAAATGGATCAATCCCCCGGTGGTGTTGCGTCCATACAAAGTACCCTGAGGCCCGCGCAGTACCTCCGCCCGCTCCACGTCGAAGAGCTGGAAATGCAGGCCGCCCATGGCGCCGCGGTACACCTCGTCCACGTACGTGGCCACCGGATTTTCATTGGCGTCGGCAAAATCATTTAGGCCGACGCCGCGCAGGAAGAAATTGATCTGACTGCCTTCGGCGTTGGGGACCGTGTACTGCAGGCCCGGTGTCATGGCCGTCAGGTCCACGGAATTGGTGATGCCCATTTCCTGCATCTGCTCCCCGGTGTAGGCCGTGACCGAGATGCCGATGTCCTGAAGGCTCTGCTCGCGCTTCTGTGCCGTGACAATCACCTCTTCCAGGACCTCCTGGGGGAAGGCGCCGGTGACAAACAGGGTCAAGGCAAGAGTGCCAATCAAGGGGCGAAGGATGCGCTTGTGCATGTGTGCTACTCCAGTTTCAGTATTGTAAGTATGTTTCCCGCGGAGACTTTATTCAACCTCGTCATGCCTTTATGAAGGCCACGGCGCTGAAAATACCTGCCAAACTGCTGCTATCGGACGTTCTCCCCGGGGAGCGTGCGGGTAGGAGGCCATTCTCCAGACCGCCCGGCAGGTGTCTGTTGCCGCGTTGCTGACCCGTGTCCAGAGCGACTGCGGTAGGTATTGTCTGAAGGCATGGAACATCTTACCGCAGAGTCCTGGCACGTTGCTGCATCAAACCCTGACACGACTCATTGGAAGCGCCGCAGGCCAGGATTATTGCCATCCGATACAATGTTTGCCCTACAAGTGCCGCCTACAGGGAATGTTTCATGTTGCAGTTGTTCCTCGGAAACAGAGAACCAGTGGATGTAAACAACCGGCGCACGCTGTTTGCCGCGCTCTATATGGCGGTGATCGGACCCGAGGTATTCATCGTCCAGCCCGGCTTTGTCCAGGGCATGGTGCAATATCTGGGCTTCCCGGAAACCACTGCCGGGGACATTGCCTCCGCGGAAATGTGGGGCATTGCCATCACTACGGTCATCATGACCTTCTTCGCCGCGCGCTTTCGATGGCGTCACGTATTCGCCGGTTCGCTGCTGATCATGGTGTTGGGGAATATTGCATCGCTATTTGCCGATACCGCGCTCTGGTTTGGCATCTGGCGCTTCGTAGTGGGCTTCGGCGCCGGGGGATTGGTGTCTCTGAGTTTCACCGTGGTCGGGCTGACCCGCAATCCGGATCGCAACTTCGGCTGGCTCATCATGTGGGTGCTGGTGTATGGCGCCGTGGTGCTGCTGGCCATGCCGGCGGCCTACAATCTCATCGGTATGACCGGCGTCATCATTTTCTTCGCACTATTCCCGGCCAGCGGCCTGGCATTCGTGCGCTGGTTGCCGGACTCCGGCACGGAAAAAACGCAAGCGGCCAGCGACGCCGTGGATATTTCGCCCCGTTATCGCGCCGTCGCGCTCGGCGCTATGTTCTGTTACTTCCTGGGTCAGGGCGTGGTGTGGGCGTATCTGTTTCTCATCGGCATCCACGGCGGCGCCACGGAGCAGGAGGTTGCCGTTGGCTTAACCGCATCCCAATTCACCGGCGTAGCCGGGGCCTTTTGCGCCGCCATGTTGGGCAATCGTTTCGGCCGGGGAAAATCCTTGAGCGTCGCCATCCTGCTGACGCTGCTGCCGTTGTTTGTGCTGTTCGGCCCCACCGGGGCGTTGATTTATGGAATAGTCGTGTGTGTCTACAACTACGGCTGGAACCTGACCCACCCGTATCTGCTGGCGGCCATGGCCAGTTTTGATCGTAGCGGGCGCACCGTGATCAATGCCGTGGCCTGCCAGATGTTGGGACTTGCCAATGGTCCGTGGATTGCGGCCCGGGTTATTGACGAAGGTGATTACTCAAATGTGGTGTGGTTGGGGATCTTGCTGTTTGCACTGTCGCTGGTGCTGATACTGGTGCCGGTGAGGCAGCAGTTGAAAGTGAAAAGAAACCCATCCAAGTAATCTGTTCCTAATAGCCCCAGAATGCCAAGTAGTTCTGCTATGCACGCTTCACGCTTCACGTTTCACTTTTAATTTTCCACCTGCATAAACTTCCGCCACTCCTCAAATTCATGCCGAAACACAATATCGCTGGTCCCCAACCCGCTGCTTGTACCATCGTCGTTGGCACTGTGATCGGACAAATACCGGTGCTGGCTGACCCAATCTGAGCCCTGGCTGACCAACCCCTGCTGAATGCGGTGGTAGGCCTCCCAATCGTCATTACCGGCAATGGAGGCCGGCGAAAATATCAAGTGGTTGTAGAACGTAGCGCGTTCCAGCATTTCGTCCGGCACGCCTTTGAGCCGGAAGGTCCAGGTTTCCTGCAATGTGCGATCCACGGCCAATGGGCGATAGACGCGGATACTTTGTAAGGCGCATTTGAAGGTCATGCTGGGATAGATGACGGTGTTGTGGCGCTGCACGGCCAGAATGCGGCGGGTTTCCGCCTTGCCGTAGCGTTGCTCCATGGCGCACAGGTACTCCGGGATTTCGGGATACTCGGAGTGGATGCTGACATTGCCGCCGGTAAAGGTGTGCCCGTTGCCACAGATCGTGTGCCCGATCCGGTCG
>JAYUHG010000003.1:0-2677 GCA_043767195.1 Gammaproteobacteria bacterium
GGGATCGGCGGGATCCACACCATCACGAAATGGCCGGCGCCGATCCACATGGGTCAACTGATACACGGCGCCGATCCAGTTGTTGATGACCGCCTCGGCGCTGTCATGCCAGGTGTTATCCAGTTCCGGCGTCAGCAGATGCTCAGGGAACTGTGGCGCTTGGCTGTTGTTCTTCATAGCCACCTCCACCTGATCCCGATACTCGGCCAGGATGGCGCAATGCAGCGGCGTGAAGATGTTGTCCGGGAAGGGCGGATAGACATCAATCTCGCGTTGTATAAAACGCCCGACCTCGCGCTTGTATTCCTTCATCAGGCTGATCTCCTCGTACTCAGGATGGCCCTGGAAGAACACCAGGCGAAATCCGTCAGGACTGACAGCGAGATGCACCCCGGCCTCGGTACTTTCCACCAGCACCGGCAAGCCCGCAGCGGCAAATTGATCCCGCCCGATCTCATTGAAGCGGGAATGGGGCACATCAAAGCGCGTGTTCACCCCCACCATCAGCGGATGGGCGCGTTGGGTGACTTTGTGGGAGTAGACTCCCCAGCGCTTGTCCCGCAACGGGCGCCGCTTCTGGCCATAGCGAAATTCCATTACCGCGTGGGTGGCCAGGCAGGAGCAAAGGGTGGAGGTGACATTTTCGTAGGCCCAGTCAATCACCTGGATCAGCGGGTTCCAGAACGGCAATGCGGACAACTCCGGCCCGGGAATGGCGCCGGACACAATCAACGCATCCAGCCCAGTGCGTTTGATCTCGGCAAAGCTCTCATAGAAGCGCTGCACATGGGCCAGGCCGTCCGCGCCCCGTGGCAGTTCCGGCAATGAAAACGGATGCATATAGAACTGCGCGATCTGATTGCTCTCGCCCACGAGCCGGAAGAACTGCCGCTCGGTGGCCTCCAGGGCCTTGTCCGGCATCATATTCAACAGACCGATATGCAACTCACGAATGTCCTGGTGCTCGGCCCGGTCGCGGGCGATGACGGTCCCGCCACCGTCCCGCAGACGCTGGAAACTGGGCAGATCGGTGTTGGCGACCAGGGGCATGATGGCTATTTTCCTTCCAACACTTGTTCAATCAGCGTCAGGAACTGCGCCTCGTTCCGCACCTGCGCCATCTGGCTGGTGGTGATCACATAACCATATTGTTTGGCGATGGCCTCATAGCGCGGCACACGGGCGCGGAACAAACGCGGGAACACCCAGCGCACAAAATCATCGGGCACAACCTGCGCGGCGAACTCCAGACCGCGCTCGGCGCGGAATGCCGCTAATTGCGCATCGAGAAATTCATCGCGGTAGTACAACGGCTTCGGATCCGTCTCCGCGCGCTGGATGAGTTCGGCCTCATCCACCGCCGTGGCCTGGATGTAAATAATGATGGTGTGTTGCGCCAGCGTCTCCAGCACCTGATCGTCATCCAGCTCACACAGACTGCCGCTGGCGTCATTGACGAAGGAATGATAACCGTAGATCTCCCGCGCCCGGCGGATGAAGGCGGGCACATCCAGCATGGCGGCGATCTCACCCTGGCGATGCAATTGCTGACGGCGCTTGAACTCCTTCAGCCCGATGCCGCCCAGCACCGGATTACCCACCATGCCCAGGAACGCGGATAACGGGCGCAGATTGTCCACGGACAGATTGTTGGCGATGTGGATGGAATCGGAGCGCAGCAAATCATTGAGCAACGGGCTGCCCATGGCCTGTTCCTTGATGTCATCCAGGATGTACTCATCCAGGTAATGGGTGCCGATGCGATAATCCGCGGAAAAATGAAACCAGTCGCGCTGGCGCAAAAGACGGGCGAGACGGGTCTTGCCGACCCCGGACATGCCGAGCAGCGTCACTGCCTTGTGATCCCAATTACGAAATGCTTCTGCGTTCAGTTTCATGCCCGTGGCCCGATTCACCCTGCCCGCCCTTGTGGCGGGGGTGCGTATTCTAATGGAGCCGGGCGGTGACCGCCTTCAGGAAATCAGGCTCTGGCCCAGAACAGGCAGACGCCGGATGCGAACACCGGTGGCGGCGAAGATGGCATTGCACACCGCCGGGGCGCAGGGCGGTACGCCCACCTCGCCCATGCCGCCCATGGGCGCGTCGCTGTTAATAAACTCAACCACAATTTCCGGCGTCTCGGCCATGGTCAATTGCGGACAATCATCGAAGTTACCCTGCTCTACCTGCCCGCCAGCCATGGAGATACGGCCTTTTAATGTCGCGCCCAGGGCAAACAATATCCCGCCCTCCATCTGAGCGCGGGCATTATCCGGGTGTACGACCTCGCCGGCGTCCACCACGGCGCAAATGCGTAACACTTTGAGGCTGCCGGAAGCATTGACTTCCACCTCCGCTGCCTCGGCAACGATGGTGCCAAAACTCTCCTTTAGGGCGATGCCGCGACCCACTCCCGTCGCTGTGGCATTACCCCAGCCAATGAGATCGGCGGCCCGTTGCAATACGCGCTGGAAGCGCGGCGCCTGTGCCAGTAATTGCAACCGATAGGCAACCGGATCGCTCTTCGCGGCATGGGCCAATTCGTCCACAAAGGATTCAATGAAGAAACCCTGATAGGAATGCTCCACACTGCGCCAGTAACCCAAGGGCACATTCACTGCGTGGGTCACGCGCCCGATGCGCTGATGGGGAATGGCATAGGGAATGTGGGCAGCAG
>JAYUHG010000004.1:0-6293 GCA_043767195.1 Gammaproteobacteria bacterium
GAGATGGATCCGGACTACAGCGCGGCTTGGAAACTCTACGGACGTTGTCTACTGGAGTCCGGGGATCTGGAACGGGCGGGGCCGGTATTGGAGCAGGGCTTGGCAGTGGCCCGCCACCGTGGTGATATGCAGGCAGTGCGGGAAATCCAGGTGTGGCAGCGGCGACTTGCCGCGAAATGACTCTTCAACCCGCGTTCAACTCCAGCGCGCCGACGATTTCGGAAACATGCTTGTGCCCATGGCGCGCCAGATAGGCGCTGATCCCGGCATTCAGGGTCTGGCAGGCCAGTGGTTCATAAAACAGTGCCGTACCTACGCCCACCGCAGTGGCCCCCGCCAGCAGAAATTCCACTGCATCTTCCGCGCTGGTAATTCCACCCTGGCCGATAATGGGAATCCTGTGCGCTTTGCAGACCTGATACACCTGATGCACTTTCAACAACGCGATGGGCTTGATGGCCGGCCCGGACAAACCGCCCTGGTTATGGCCAATGATCGGGCGCCGCTGTTCAATATCAATGCTCATGCCTGAAAGCGTGTTGATAACGGCAAAGCCATCCGATCCCGCCTCCAGACAGCGGCGTGCATTCTCGGCAATATCCGTCTGATTGGGCGACAATTTGGTAATCAGTGGTTTGTTTGTGACGCGCCGGCAAACCTCCACTACCCGCGCCGACATCTCCGGAAAATTGCCGAACTGCACACCCCCCTCTTTGACATTCGGGCAGGAGATATTGATCTCCATGGCATCAATGGGAGAGTCATCAAATATCCGCGTGACTTGCGCGTATTCATCCAGGGTAGAACCGCTGATATTGGCGATAAAGCGCGTCTCGCTGAAATCCAGTTTCGGCAGATAGTCATCCACCACGGCGCGGGCGCCGGGATTCTGCAGACCGATGGAATTCAACATCCCCATCCAGGTTTCGGCCAGACGGTGGGGGGCATTGCCAAGCCGCGGCGCCAGGGTCGTGCCCTTGAGGCAGATGGCGCCCACATCACGATTTGAGAAGCCCTTGACGCGGGTGTATTCCTCTCCGAAACCCACGCATCCGGACAGCAATACCAGCGGCGAATTGAAATCCATGCCCAGAAAGGACATGCGCAATGGACTTAGGTCAGTCCGGTCGGCAGGCTGTGCTGAAGTGGGCATGGCTGGCCGCGTATGATACTCGAAGGCATCGTTTTGAGCGTGTGATCCCCATGTTCCATGTCATTCTGTACCAACCCGAAATCCCGCCCAATACCGGTAATGTCATTCGTCTGTGCGCGAACACCGGCGCACACCTGCATTTAATTCACCCGCTGGGTTTCCAGTTGGACGAGAGCCGCCTGCGACGCGCGCATCTGGATTACAGCGACATGACCAATGTGCGCGAATACGCCAGCCTCGCTGAGGTGATTGACTCCGGTGGCATTGGCCGGCTGTTTGCCCTTTCCACCCGCGGCACTACAGCCTATGACTCCGTGGCGTATCAGCCCGAAGACGGGTTCCTGTTTGGCCCGGAGACCCGTGGATTGCCGGTGCAGGTACTGGAATCCGTTGCCCCCGGCCAGCGACTGCGCATCCCCATGTTCCCCGGCAACCGTTCGCTGAATCTGTCCAATGCGGTGGCTGTGATGGTCTACGAAGCGTGGCGCCAACAATCCTTCAGGGCGCATTGGTAATAAAAGCGCGCACGGAACGGGAAATACGCGTCAGATCTCCATTGGCGCCGCGCACCGCTGAGGCATTGATGGAGTAGACATTATAAGTATCAGGCGGCTCGGTGACGGCGGTGCTGCTGCAAGTGACGGTGACTGTATAACCATCAATGGCGAAACTGGTAGTCGCGACACAGGACCCGTTGAGCGCACGTAACGCACCCCAATCGGCGCCGCTGCGGGCCGCGAACCAAGCCTGGATGCCATTCAGGGACAGGGCGGTACTCAACTGGCCGGTGGTGTGCTGGGTGGACATGTACACACCCACCAGACCCAACAGCGTCACCAGCACCAGGGCGATGATGGCGCTAAATCCCCCTTGCCGGACGCCGGCGCGGATCATGGCACGTTGTCCACGTGAACTTGCTGCAACAGTGTCACTGATTGCCCAAGAGTTGCGTCATTGATGGTCAGGCTGATAGTCAGTAATCCGGCCCGGGTCAGAGTTGGTGCGCGCAAAGTGAAGCTGCAAGCGCTCATCTGGTCCACCAGCAGATTGTCGGTGCCGCCTGGCGTCGTGGACTGGGCCGGCGTAATGGCATAGCCGGAGAAGCGATGTACTTCGCTGCCGCTACAGACAAAGCTGACTGGCGTATCCACGATATGAAAGCGCTGCCGCGGCGATTCAAAGCTCAGATCCCAACCGACCAGATTATTATTGTCAAAACTCACGGAATTGGCGGTGGCGGCTGAAATAGTCGCGATATTGCCGTCGTAGGCCGCGGCAGAACCCAGGTAGGCGTTGGCGCTGCTACCGGAAGCAGTGGCGCTGGCAACGGTCAGGGGCTGGCCGATGTTGTACACCACCAGACAGTCGGCGGTACTGTTAATGCATGCAGCGGAACCGGCGCCTGTGGCCACCGAACCGGCGTTAGTCAATGTGCTCAAAGAACTGAAGGTGTCGTTGTTGACCGTGAACTTGAGCCGTCCCGCACCCTTGGCCCGGTAACGTCCGCCGTCCAGCAGGCGCAGGAATTCCACCGCATTGCTACCGGAAACACGGATGCTGTAGGGCAGCGCCAGCCGGATCTCCCGGGTCATGCGCTGTAACGCGGTCTCGGCGATATCCACCAGCTGCGCCCGGTCCTCGTTGGCGCTCACCGCCTGCAACGGCCCGCGCAGGATCATGAACAGCGTCCCGGCCAGGATGCCCACCAGCACCATGACCACGATCATCTCTATCAACGTGAAGCCCGCTTGTGATCGGCGTCGCGTCATGGGTGGCGGCTCAATTGTTGACCTTGTAGGCCGTGACAACGCTGTTAATGGTCTGGGTATCGTGGGTGATCGTGACGGTCACCTGCACCACCTGCCCGGTGGCAGAGGACAGTCCCGACAACGTCACGGCGCTGTCATCCACCGTGACACCGACGTTGTACGCATTCAATCCACCAACCAGCACGCCGGTGTAATCCCGGGCGCCGGTGTTGTCATTCAGACCATTAAAGTCACAAACAGAGTCGTAGTTATTTCGGGCGCCTTCCGCAAGATTGCAGGTGGCGCAGGCCGTGGTACTGGTGCAGGCCGTGCGACAAGTGGTGGAAAAATCTGGATCGCAGAACGGCTGCGCCAGAATCTCCTCCATATAGGCCTGGGCAATGGCATGGGCCTGCTGCTGGACCATGGGATCGGCGCTGTGCCGGGTGGTGGTGATGATGAGATTCAGAAAGGCGGTAACGCCAATGCCCAGGACCACGAGGGCCACAATCAGCTCAACCAGGCTGAAACCCCCTTGACCCGCGGGATCACGGTTCATGGGCATACCCCGTCTGCGCCTCGATGCGCAATGTGCGGCCGTTAATGGTGATGTTCTGGATCGCCAGCAGCGTCGCCGGCGTGGCACTGTTCACCGGGCGACCGATGGCATCAAAGCTCACATCCGCCGCCGCCGGCACGGTGCCGGTGCTGTTATTGCAGAAATTGTTGTTGCCAGTGGCCGGATTGGGAACATTGCTGCCGCTGGCGGGGGCGCACACATTCCAGGTCACGGTGCAGCCCGCGCCGCTGATCTGCACCCGCGTCACGCAGCCGGAGCTGATGGCCAGTTTCTGGGCGAAGCGGACCGAGGCGATGGCCTGCTGGTAAAAGCCCTGTTCACGGAAATTGACAATATTAATGCGAGGGGCGACGAATGCGCTGAGGATACCCAACAGCAGAATCACGACAACTAGTTCAATCAGACTAAATCCGCGCTGCGGACATAGATTGGATCCGAACATAGCATTTAGCCCAGGTGGCAAGACCTCCTCTTCATAGTTCCAACATGTGACGATATGTATGAGTATCATCCCACTACCCAGGCACATTTTGTACATGAACGAACCTATAAAAAGAGAGAGGGCCGATGGGCCCCCTCTTGATATCATGCCGTACCTGAAACCTTAGCTATCACACAGGGAGGCTGAAAGCGTGGCTGTTGCAGCTTGGCCGCCTACCGTAATGGTCACGGTATCGCCCGTTACAGCACACGCATTGTCGTTGGCAGTGGTACAGGTATCTGTCCCACCACCCGTTGCGGTCACAACTGTAGTACCAACAGGGGCGTCGCAATCAATGTTATCCATGATTTGGGCAAAGCTGGGAGCAGCACCGCCTCCAGCTGCAACCTGGAGCGCAGCCGCGGAATAAATCGCTCCCTTGATACCGTCCGCCACCGCCTGATTAGCATCATCAGTAACACCGGAAAACCTCGGCACGGCTGTAGCAGCCAAGATACCAAGTATTACGATAACAACCACGAGTTCGATCAAGGTAAAACCACTCTGCTGTTTCATTGTAATTTCCTCTATTGTGATGTCGCAGGCCGCAGCCCGCATGCAAGGATGATGGTGGAACGCCCCCGCGGGAGCGGACAGCCCGGCCAGTCCCTTTGCCTTCATCCTCTATATAGCCCCGGTTTCCTACCAGGATTACTCTCGATTATAGCAACCTGAGTTGCAAATGCCTGTTAAATTCTGTGTAAAATCTGTGAGTTAGGTCACATTTGAAGATTAACACTTATGATATCAATGGTTTACAGTCGCCCTTAACCGGCCCCCCAAATGAACTTTGCACACTGAAACATGATGTAAAGGCTACCCGCCGTAATCCCTATTCCGAACAATCGCGGTCGTCCTGGAAACCATTCGGGCGGAAGGTCCTGTTGCCGGTCCAATGACTTGGTCCAGCGATCCGTGGCAATCCAGCGATTACCCCAGGACTCCAGCCGCTTGAGCAGGCTCGGGCGCAGACCAATGACCAGCCCCGCCACAAGACCGGCCACTCCGGCACCACGCAACATGATGACCAGACTGTCATAGATCCAGTCACTGGCCGCCGGGCTGTAAATTACCGGCAGGCCAGGCTGGACCCGGGCCGGGTCATACCAGACCCAGAACATATACAGGATATACAGACTACCCAGGACTACGAATGCACCGACGGCCAGATGGCGGCGATAGAAATGACGTTCCGCGCTGCGTGACCGATCCAGGGAATCAAAGGCGGCATCCGTAGAGATCCAGCGATTAAATCGGCTGGTCATCTCCAGAAAGCGTTTCGGCGCCAGCAGCAGGCACAAACCAATGGCAAAGCACAGCGCCGCCAGGTTGAACAGGGTGATGAGCAGAATTTCACGCCAGAGGGGATTCATGCTTCAGCTTCTGGATTCGATCCATTGATAATCATCCACGGGCCGCAGGGCCGCGCCGGATGGAAATTCCAAGTCGGGATTGTACTGGCCATCCCCGTTCAGATCATCAAACTCCAGTTCCAGCCGGAAACGAATGCGGGGCGGATCAGCCAACTCGGACTGAAAGAATTCAGTATTGCGGATTCGGTAAACCAGCGTCGCGTCGTCGAGGTCGAAATACCACTGCCCGCCTCTCACTTCCCCCGGCTCCAGATTCGCGTACTCACCCAGATATCTAGACCCCAGCCCAACTGAGAGAGCGGACAGCCGCGCCAGTTCCGGATGACTTTGAATCGTATCAACCTCGACCAGCATCTCTCTGGACTGTATCAGTTCAAGCGGGTTTCCATGCTGCCATTGGGCCGCCTCAGACACACGATTACCGGCCATCAACTGGTAGAACATTATCGTCAGCGCGGTATTAATGTTCAGAACGGATGCTTGCAACGCTCTTTGCTCTGCCATGGCAAATATCCGCAGTCCGCGGTCCATGAAGGTTCCCATGAGAATGCCGATAATCACCACGGCGGCAGTCAGCTCCAGCCGGCTCAGATTGCGACTGGTCCAGCGGTGGGCCAACGCCATCAGCGCACGACCTTGGACAGATCCCACATGGGCAGGAAGATCCCCAGCGCCAGGATCAGCACCAGTACGCCCACCGCTATGATCATAATGGGCTCGATGAGGGCGCTCAGGTTCTTGATGTCGTAATCCACTTCGCGCTCATAGTAATCCGCCACCTCGTTCATCATGTCATCCACGGCGCCGGTCTCCTCCCCCACTGCCAGCATTTGCAGCACCAGCGGCGTGAACATGCCGGACAGGGCCGCGGTCCGGGTCAGGGATTCGCCGCGCTCCACGCCATTGCGCATGTTCAGGATATGTTCGCCGATGTATTCGTTGTCCACCGCCCGGGAGA
>JAYUHG010000005.1:0-2665 GCA_043767195.1 Gammaproteobacteria bacterium
GACTCCTGCCCAGGGGGATGAGGTAAGGTTGATTGAAAGATTAAGCCACAAGCGTTAGATTTCTCGTACATAATCAATGATATATTGGATAAAATCCATGAGCGACGGCGGATTATGGCTGGTCTGCCCGACCCGGGGAATTGCGGAGATTTCCCCGACCAGATGTTGCAGAATGGCAAGCCAGTGGGGTGATACAAGGTACCGCGCGATGGTTCGGCTGATTCAGGCCAGGCGGCACGGCACGGCAAACAAGCGCAGCATAATTCCGGGGATAACTATGGCACTGAATTTTGAACTTGCCGGCGCACAAATAGATGGTGCGCGGGAATATCAGGAAGATGCCTTTCTGATTACCAACCTGACCGACAAGAACGGCAATCCCGGGGCGTTAATCATAGTTGCCGATGGCATGGGCGGCCACGCCGCGGGCAATGTAGCCAGCAATATGGCGGTGCAGGCCTTTAACAAATTCGTCTCCTCCAACTACCCCAGCGATGACCTGCCGGATGTGTTGCAGGAAGCCGTGCTGCGCGCCAATAAGGCCATCAAGGACACCGTTGCCGAGACCCCGGCGTTACAGGGTATGGGCTGCACCATGGTCGCTGGCATTATCGAGGCCGGTAAGATTTATTGGGCCAGCGTCGGCGACAGCCATTTGTACATTGTTCGTGGCAATGAACTGATAAAAATGAATGCCGACCACAGCTATGGCGGCTTTTTGGCGCGCATGAAAGCGGCGGGCACCCCCATGGAGCCGGAACCCGGTCTGGCGCCAAACATGCTGATGAGCGCCATCACGGGCGACGATATCAGTGAGATGGACGTGTCCGCGGAGCCATTCCCGTTACAACCCGGAGACCGCGTCCTGCTGTGCAGCGACGGCATGGATACACTGAGCCCCGGCAAAATTATCCAATATACGGCTTGGTCGGATTCACCAAAGGAGTGCAGCGATGCGCTACTTAACGCGGTAACCGAGGCCAAGAAACCCAAACAGGACAACACCACCGCCGTGGTGGTAAAGGTGGTGGAGAAAGCAGCAGCAGCGGCAACTCCGGCGCCTGCCCCGGTGGCCGCGCCGGCTCCGGCGCCACAACCGGTGGCGCCGCCTCAGGCACCAGCTTACGCGCAAGAAGAACCCGGGAAGAAGAGCAATACGGGAATGATTATAGGTATCGCTGCCGCGGTCATCATTGCAATCGGCGCCGGTGCATTCCTGACCATGGGTGGCAAAAAATCAGCGCCCACCCGCGCCAGCGACAGTGTGGCCGTGAGTGATGAGGCAAGCGAGGCCGATGTGGCCGACGCCACCACGGAAGAGCCCGCTGTGGAAGAAGCATCCCCGGGTGCGGAAACCGAAACACCCGTCTCGGAAGAAGTCGCGTCCGTTGATGCGGCGGCAACCGTAGCCAAGCCTGCAGCAGTCGTCGCGGCAGCGCCAGCCACCGCCGGCGCTCCCGTTACCGGCGAGTTTCATGACAGCCTGAAGGCGGGTGGCAACGGACCGGCCATGATCTGGATCCCCACGGGAAGCTTTGAAATGGGCAGTACCTCTTCGCAGTATAGCGAGGAACGACCCCGACACTCCGTCAAAATTGGGAAAATCGCCGTCAGTAAATATGAAATTACATTTGCCGAGTACGAAAAATTTGCCGCTGCCGCCGGGCGCAAGCCCCCTGAAAATCTGTATTTGGACAAGGCGACACACCCGGTCTTTTTCGTGACCTGGGATGATGCCTTTTATTACACCAAGTGGCTTTCGGAACAAACCGGGCACAAATATCGCCTGCCATCCGAAGCGGAATGGGAATACGCGGCTGGCGCCGGCAAGACTTCCCCGTTCTGGTGGGGCTTTGAAGAAGAACCGAATCGCGGCCATTGCTTTGGTTGCGGCACGTCATTCGATCCACGCAAGCCTACCAAGATTGGCAATTTCAGCGCCAACCCTTTTGGCCTGCACGATACCGGTGGCAATATTGCCGAATGGGTGGCCGACTGCTGGCATGAAACCTACACCGGCGCACCGGCGGATGGGGGTGTCTGGGAAGGAGGAGATTGCATTTATCGCATTGCCCGTGGCGGCGCCTATAGCAGCCCGCCCCAATCCATCCGCCACGCGAAGCGGGATCGGTATAAGTCGGATCAGACTTATGACCACATTGGGATCAGATTGGTGCGGGAGGAGTGAAGGAAAGTCACAAGTGAAAAGTGAAAAGGATAGCAACGCGTCACGCACTATAGGCACTTTCCCCGTATCGCGTCGCTCCTTTCACCTTGGACTTTCCACCTCAGTCCCTGCCACTTCTCGCCGTAGCCAAATCAACAGCCCCAGCCCAGGCAGCGCCGACACGAACGTCAGAGCGAAAAATATTGGCCAGCCCAGAGCGGCAGACGAAATTCCGGCCACGGGACCGATGAATACACGCCCAATCGCTGACAGTGACGACAGCAGGGCGAATTGCGTGGCGCTGTAGCGGCGATCACAGAGGGCTATCAGGAAAGCTACGGACGCGGCGGTGCCCATGCCGCCGGCCAGGTTTTCCAGCGTTACCACAGCGACCATCAGCAGGTAATTCTTTCCTGACCACGCCAGCAGCATGAAGCCCAGGTTGGTTATGCCCTGCAAGCCACCGAAAATCAGCAACGCCCGGAACATGCCCATGCG
>JAYUHG010000006.1:0-6281 GCA_043767195.1 Gammaproteobacteria bacterium
GGGCCATGGGGCGTGGGCCGGCGCGTGATGATGGGATATTCCTGGCCAGTGCGATAGCGTTCAGCATACCAATAACGGCCATCGCGCCAGGGCACATCCTCATGCTCCGGATCAATGCGCGCTGACATCTCCGCCAGCAGTTGCGCTTGCAACGGTCGGGTGTGGGCCAGCGCCGCATCCAGATACGCATTCTCGGCATTCAGATAGCCGAGCACCGCCGGGTCTGTGCGTGAATCATCCCGCATCCAGAAATAGGGATCGCTGCGCTTCCTGCCCTGGATGTCAACCACATGGGAGTGGACCGCCGCAACCGGCGGCGCGAGTTGGGCGGGTACATCAGTCTGCGGCAGGCACCCGGCCAGGAACGCCCAGAAAAGCACTGGCAGGGTGGTCAGCATTCGCTTTAACACGGGATCAAGGCGCTTCATCGCAATAAACCTTAATGGAGTTTGGAAACCGGGGCCAGACTCGGTCATCATAGCCCGATCCTCGATCCCGGACACGCGACCCAGGTGAAAACCATGTCCGTAACACCCCGCACTGCATTGCTGCTGTCGGCTGTCCCTGCCTTGCTCTTGATGGCCCTGTCAATCCATGCTGCCGAACCCCCGCCTCCGGCGTGTGCTACCCCAGCTCACGGGGAATTCGATTTCTGGGTGGGAGACTGGGAGGTGACCCAGGCCGACGGCAAACTGGCGGGGACCAATCATATTGAGAAGGTTCTCGCCGGGTGCGTGGTGTTTGAGAACTGGCAGAATGCCTCCAGCCCCTACGCCGGCAAGAGTTTCAATAGCTTTGATCCCGTGACTGAGTTGTGGAACCAGGTCTGGGTGGATACCGGTGGCAGTACGATTCATTTCAGCGGCAGGCGTACAGGCAATGTGATGGATATGACCGGGAGTCAGACCACCAGCGCCGGGACCATGCATTTCAAGATGTCCTACACGCTGAATGACGATGGCACCATACGACAACTCTGGCAACAGAGTCCGGACAAGAAGCAATGGGAAGTCATCTTCGACGGGCTGTATAGGCGCAGAGACTGAATTTTCCGCGTCATTCCGGTTTATTCTTGATGATCAGACCACCCTTGATGACCACCGGTACGTTTTCCAACAGCGTAATATCCCGGAGCGGATCGCCAGGCACCGCTATCAAATCCCCGAATCGCCCCGGCGTCAGGGCGCCCACCCGATCCTCCCAGCCCATATAGCGGGCCGCAACGGATGTCGCGGACTTGATGGCATCCATGGCCGGCATGCCGCGCTCCACCATGTAACGAAACTGGCGCGCATTCCAGCCGTGGGGATAAACGGCGGCGTCGGTGCCGTATACCAGTGGCACACCGGCTTTATACGCCTTGGTGAAAACCTGCCGCTGGGCTTCCGTGGTTTCGTCGTTTTTGCGGATGAATTCCTCCGGCCAGCCCTCCTCGCGCCCCACGCTGGCGATGTAGTCGCCGTTGTAGATGTCCATGGAGAAGGCCACCTGGTGTTTGGCTGCCAGGGCAATGGCTTCGTCATCGGCCAGAGAGGCATGTTCAATGGTGTCGGCACCGGCGCGTATGGCATCCTTGATGGATTGCGCTCCATGGGCATGGGCGGCAACTTTGAGACCGGCGTCATGGGCAATCTTGACCGCTGCTGCCACCTCTTCCGGTGTCATCTCCGGTGATCCCGGAACACCGCCATAGGCCAGTACGGCGCCGGAGACAATAAGTTTGATCACATCCGCGCCATGTTCCACGGCGAGCCGCGCCTTCTGCGCGAATGCCTCCGGGCCGCGGGCCACACCCATGCGTACATGGACCGGAATGTCCTTCTCGTCCACATCGGGGATCAGCATGTCGCCGCCGCCGCCAGGAATAGTGAGATAAATACCGGCGGCCTGGATGCGCGGCCCGGCCACCTCGCCACGGTTCACGCGATCACGAATCTCATTTTCTGACCAGGCTATGTAGGCGCCCACGCTGCGCACTGTGATAAACCCGGCCTGCAATGTGGTTTCCGCATTCACGCGCGCGATCTCCGCCTGTTCCGCCGGTGTGCGGGTGAAATACACCTTCAGATCCATACCGCCACCCGCGCTGTCGGCGATGTGGTCATGCATGTCAATGAGGCCGGGGAGACAGGTGTGGGTGCTCAGATCCAGCACGGACTTGGGTGAAGGGGCATTCGCGGCGCTACCTGCGTAGGTGACCTTCCCCGATTCAATAATCACCATCGCGTCGTTCAAGGGCGCATTGGCGAGACCGTCAATGAGTTTGCCGCAACGGATGGCGATGCTGCCGGAATCGGGGGTATAGGGGGCTTTGATGGACTGTTCCGCGGCGGATACAGCCAGTGCAAGCGTGAAGAGTAAAGATGTGAAAGTGGCAAATGGAAAGTGAAAAGTAGGGGATTTCATTGCCATGTCCTGAATGCCTTTCGCTGTATTCTAAGGTCTGTCGGCTAACTTCTCGCGATCAGCGCCAAGAAAAAAGGCGCCTCGCGGCGCCCCTTTTCCCAGCCTATGCCGATCCTAGAACTTCTGTCCGAACTTGATGCCCAGGGTGCGCGGCACGTTGATAAATGTATACGTCTGCGCACCGCAAACTGTAATCGCGCATTCTTCGTAGCGGGACAGATCGGCCCGCTCGTCGAAGGCGTTCTCAAGGAAGATCTCCAGCGACGCATTGCCATACTCCACACCGGCGGAGAAATCCGCGATCACATAGGCATCCTGCTTGCCGACAATAGCGGTTTCCGACGGCAACAATTCCGGTCGCACGCTGCCGTTGTAGATCAGGGAGCCTTGTACGAAGGCCGGCAGGCTGGCGGCATCGAATTCATAGCGTCCGGTGACGTTGGCCTTGACTGACGCTGATGCCGGCAACTTGGTGCCCTCCGGAACGAACTCGGCTGCCGGACAGGGAGCGGGCGGGATCGGGTTGTCTGAATCATCAAACAGATCGCGGCAGAAATCCTCGGCCACTTCCGCGTTCAACAGCGACAGTCCTCCGGATATTGACAATTGATCGGTGGGGACCCAAAGCACATCGCCTTCCAGGCCGAATATGTGCGCCTCGGGGCCGTTGGTGATGTTAGTCAGGCCGTTTTCGCCCAGGAATGAGAACTGGAAGTTATCCCAGCGTTCGAAGTAGAACGCGCCATTGACACGCAGGGTGTTGTCCAGCCATTCGGACTTCCAACCCAATTCGAAGTTGGTAAGGAAGTCGGATTTGTACGGTGGGAACGTGCCACGGCGATTGATGCCGCCCGGACGGTAACCGCGGGAGATGGTGCCGTAGACCATTTTGTCGTCATCAACCTGCCAGGCCAGGCTGATCTTGGGTGTGGATCCATATTCCTTGACAGCTTTATTCAGATTGAGGCATGGGCCGCCATTCACCTGCTCGGTGGAAAAACACGATGCCTCGCCGGTGGAAGATCCATAGGGGTTGGTCAGGCCAAAGCCAAAAAACCCTTTGAGTGAATTCTTGGCCTTGTATACACGCAGCCCTGCCGTCAACGTAAGGTTGTCCTGTAGATCATAGGACATTTCGCCAAACACGGCGTAGTCACGATCAGTACGTTGCTGCTCCGTCAACCAAAACGTGTCCGGCCAGCCGGTGACCTCCGACGCGGTGGCGAGGTCCCCAATCAGGTATCGCTGTTCAATGCTGTGGGTCTGGCGCTGGAAATAAAGCCCGGTGACAAAGCGGAAGCGCCAATCCGACGGGGACGACAGCCGTATTTCCTCGCTGTGCTTGGTGTAGCCGTCCGCGCCCTGTATGTACTGGCCGGGGTTGATGAAATTACCCGCATCGTCCGTGAAATAGATTGAATGATAATTTGCGCCATAGGCCAGGAAGTACATCTGATCATACAAAAAGGAATAGTCAGTGTAGTCGGATTCCGTAACATCATCGCGATCCAGATAGGAGGCTGCATAGACCAGGTCCAGGTTGCCGATCTTGCCTTCAATGGTCAGCGCGCCCTGAATCCATTCATCCTTGGAGGATTCGGGGAAAAAGTGACTGACGTTCAAATCCCCCAGTGTTTCATCCTGGGCAAAAATACCCTTGGTCTTCTGCACCTGACCCATGACCGTCGGCGTAATGGTCCAGCGATCATTCAATTCGATTCTTAAGGCCGCGCGACCACCGTACGTTTCCGTGTCGTTATAGTCGTCCTCGGCCAGATCAGAATTTTCGTCCACGGTGGAATTGGGCGGGAAATAGGTGCGCGTGCCGGGCTCGTTATCTATGAACCCCGCATCATGCCGACCCCAACCGACAATGCGAATGGCGATGTTGTCCGTGATCGGGACATTGACGTAACCCTCGCCCAGATAACCTTCACCACCGTATTCCACCGTATTGCCTGAGACGTTGTAGGCGGCAGAAAATTCGTCGGTGTCGGGCTTATTGGAAATAATGCGGATAGTGCCGGCCTGGGAGCTGGCGCCGTACAGAGTGCCTTGCGGTCCGGCCAGCGATTCTACCCGTGCGATGTCAAACACATGAATATCGAGGGCGCCCTGAATGGTGGTGATGGGCTGCTCATCCAGGTACTGGCCGACACTGGGCAGCGAACCGGAGTGGTTGCCGTTATCGCCGCTGGCGACACCGCGCATGTAGACGCGCGAGAATCCCGGCCCGACAGTCTGGTAGGCCACGCTGGGGAGAAACTTCACGAAGTCGTCGAAATCCTCAACACCCAGTTCTTGCAACTTGCCGGTATCCATGGCGAGGATACTGACCGGCACATCCTGCAGGGTCTCCGAGCGCTTCTGGGCGGTGACAATGATTTCTTCCAGTCCGACCTGGTCTTGGGCAAACGCCACCGGGATGGCGGCCAATACCGCCGATGCCAGCGGCAAGATGCGAAAGACCGTCTGTCTGTGACTGGCGGCGCGGGTGTGCTGAATCTTTTGGTTACGGCTACGTGTCATGTCTAACCCCCCTCGATTGATGTTGTAAGTATACGCCACCCTGTCAGTTGTTCAAAACACCGGAACTGCTGGATAGGCATCCAGCACTGGGCCCAGTGCGGATTTCAAAGGCCCCAACCAGGCGTCGTATTTACGCCACTGGTCCACCCCTTCGCGGTAAATAGGGGTGCGGACCTGCTGGGAACTGGCTGTCCGCACCGCGCGCTCATTGCGATAGAACTCCAGGCATTTTTCTTCAAATGGCAAGCCACAGTATTCCAGCATCCGGCGCACCTCCGGCTCGATGTCCTCAATGACGTTCTCATAATAGACGCGGCAGACGCGCCCGGGCAGCACTTCGTCGTAATGCGCCATCAGTTCGACGTAATCACGGTAGTAGCGGCCGATGTCCTCCAGGCTGTAGGTGAATTTCTGGCCACGGGCAAAGTGCTGTTTGTAGCCGGAGTAACAACACCCCAGTGGGTGGCGCCGGGCATCAATTATCTTTGCATTGGGAAGGATGAGATGAATGAGGCCGATGTGGGCAAAATTGTTCGGCATTTTGTCAATGAACAATGGCGCGCTGGTCTTGCGCTGGATGCGCGTCTGGCGCAAATAACGCTCACCCAGGGCAAGACATTCATTCGCGCCCAGCCTGGCCAGTATCTCCGGATATTTTGAAATCTCAGAACGGAGTTTCTTGCCGCCCAATTCCCGCGCCAGGGAAATGATATCCGGCAACTCCATGGTGCCCTCCACCGCAGAGTGGCTGGCCAGTATCTGTTCCAGCAGCGTGGACCCGGAACGCGGCAGGCCCACAATAAAAATCGGGTCCGGCGCGACGGCGCCGAACCCGGTGCGCTCTGAAAAAAATTGCCGCGTGAATAACGCCTGCGAGCGGCGCATGTGGGTGCTGGTGTCATCGGCATTATAGGCAAGGCCGGCGCGGCGCAGTTTGTTGCCTAACTGGTAGTGTTCGAAGGACTCCGCCACTGCATCCGCATCTTCCAGCGCCTTGCCCAGCGCAAAGTGCAAGTGGAACCGATCCTCTGCCTTGACATGCTCGCTTTCCAATTGCTCACGCATGGTGTTCACTTCGTCGTCCGTAAAGCGGAATGTCTTCAGATTCGCCAGACTCCACCAGGCCTCGCCGAAGGCCGGACGCAGGACCAGGCACTTGCGATAAGCGCGAATGCATTCCTCTTCATGCCCTGCTGTTTTCAATGCATGGCCGTAACTCAGCCAGACCTTTGCTTGCCCCGGGTACTCCGCCAACACCGCCGCGTACAACTTGTTTGCCGGCTCGTACTCACCGATGCTGCCCAGAATCGCGGCCTTCAGATTGCGAAAACCCGGGCTATGGGGGT
>JAYUHG010000007.1:0-2661 GCA_043767195.1 Gammaproteobacteria bacterium
TCATCGAATTCAATCTCCCAGATCAAGTCCCTGCTCCAGATCACTCAGAGTCCAGTGTTTCCCGGGTTTTTCCAATCGTTTTACCGCAAGATAAGCGTCTTCCAGATCCTCGATGTGCTGCTCAATAGCCTCGCGCGCATAAAAACTTTTGCTGCGCCCGGTGCTCTTCGCGAGCTTATCCAGGCGTGCCTCCAAATCGGCGGGGATGCGAATGGCCAACATGATGGTGTCTCCGAAATGGTTATATACATGTATGACAAAGTGTCATACATGTATATAATAGCAAAAATAATGATTGGAATCCCATGTGTTATTCCGAATCCCGGGACAGATAATCCACCGCCAATGCCCCCAGGGTGCGCACGCCGGTAATCAGCGCAGCTTCATTGATGTAGAACAACGGTGAGTGGTTGGACGCCGCGTCTTTCCGTGTGACGCCGGGTTTGTTTATACCGAGAAAGACAAATACGGCGGGGATGCGGTTGGCATAGAAGGCAAAGTCTTCGCCGCCGGTGACCGGTGCCAAAGATTCTACCGCATCTTTACCTGCCGCCCATTGCAGCGCCGGCATGACGCGCTCCAGTAGCGCCGGGTCATTCCTGACCACTGGCGCATGGGGATCGATCTCCACCTCTGCCGTCGCTCCGGCGCTCAGTGCCACATGTTCAGCGGTGGTTTTTATCCGCTGCCAGATGTCCTGCTGCATGGTCACATCAAATGTGCGCAGTGTGCCTTCCATGGTCACAGTGTCCGGGATAATGTTATGGCGAATTCCGCCGTGGATACTGCCGATGGAGATCACCACCGGCGCCCGGGTCAGGTCCACCTGGCGGCGGACAATGGTTTGCAATGCGGTTGTGATCTGCCCCGCGACGGTAATCGGATCCACACCGCTCCATGGCTGTGAGCCATGGGATTGACGCCCATGCACGATAATGCGCAGGCGATCAGACGCGGCCATCATGCCTTCCGGGCGTACGAATATGTGTCCTGGCGTTTCCGGCCATACATGCAAAGCAAATATGGCCGTGGGTGTGACCTCGCCTTCCAGTACGCCTTCCTGCACCATCAATTCCGCGCCACCTTGCTCACCACGGGGCGCGCCTTCCTCCGCCGGCTGGAAAATAAATTTGATGGTACCCGGCAGATCGGCGCGCATACCGGCCAATATTTCCGCGGTGCCCATGAGGATTGCCACATGGGCGTCATGGCCGCAGGCATGCATGACCCCGGTTTCCTGGTCGTTGAATGTGGTGCGGACTTTGGAGGCAAATGGCAGGCCCTCCGGCTCCGTTACCGGCAGCGCATCCATGTCGGCGCGCAATGCCACCACCGGCCCGGGTTTACCACCACGCAGAATACCAACCACCCCGGTATGTGCGACGCCGGTGGTGACTTCCAGGCCCAGGCTTTTGAGATGTTTTGCCACCAATGCGGCTGTGCGCGTCTCCCGATTGCCCAGTTCCGGATGCGCGTGTATATCGCGACGCCAGGCGATAACCTTCTTCTCCATGGCGGTGGCGCCGGATTCAACTCGCGCCCGCAGATCTTCACTGGCGCTGACCGGCAATACCAGCAACGCTGACAATAGGGAACACAGCAATAAACGCAGTAATTTCATGTCATCCTCACAATGTAAACGCCCACTGAATCATTGCATTCCAGATTTGCTCTCCGGCACGGTATTGAGCCTCGGTATGGTTCAGCAAACCGACTAGTACAAATCGCCGCCCGGATTTCGCGTCCACGAATCCGGCTACGGCGGACACATTATCTATGGTACCGGTCTTGATATGGGCATGGCCGGCTTCTTCTTTGCGTTTCAGGCGATTCCTGGCGGTACCATCCAGGCCGATGATAGACAGGGAAGCGATAAACTCCGGCATGAATGGACTGGCGTTGGCGCGCAGCAGTGCATCCGTCATTAATCTCGGTGTTACACGTTCAATGCGCGATAACCCGGAGCCGTTTTCCAGCACCAGCGGCGCGGAAGCGATGCCATTCTTGTCCAGATACTGCCGAATCGCCTGGATACCGCCTGCAACGGTGCCGGGTTCACCGATCATTTCCGCGCCCAGAGTCATCAGTATCTGGCGCGTCATGACGTTGTTGCTGAATTTATTCACATAGCGGATTACTTCGGCCAGAGGCCGGGAGTTCCACGTCAGATAGGGGCGCAGCTCCGGCCCCGCGACGCCCAGGCGCACGGCACCCGTCAGCGTTCCGCCACTTTGTTCCCATAGCGACTTGAATACGCCGTACGCGAAAGTCTCCGGCGTGAGTACGGAGCGGGCAAAGACATAGTGACCGCAGGACACGGCGTAGCGCCCTTCAAAGATAACCCGATCTGCGAGCACAGGATCCGGCACGGTCATGGCAATGCCATGCTGATAGCCGCCGCAGCGACCGCTGATCGGGATCAGGCGATTCTCGATGTACAGGTTGGGCAGTTCCGGTTCGGTTTTGATGGCCACGGATTTGCCGTCCGCGGCGGGATAGAAGTGAAAGTAAACGGCTTTCAGGTTCACCAATAGCGCATCGGGCTTGACGTTATAGGCGTGAAACGGGCGGTTATCGAACTCGTCCGGGTCTCCTTCGGGAACCGCGAAGTAGCTGCCATCCACCACCAGATCGCCGTTGATGGTTTCCAGTCCCTGGCGT
>JAYUHG010000008.1:0-6257 GCA_043767195.1 Gammaproteobacteria bacterium
CGCCGCTGACGCCGCCCGTGACGCCGCCAAGGACGAAGCCGACAAAATCATCGCCGAGTACAAGGCCAAGCATGATGCCGCCCGGCTGGAGGAAGAGGCGCGGCTCCAGGCTGAGCGGAAGAAGCTGGAGCAAGAGCAACAAAAGATTCGCGACATGCTGGAGCAGAGTGAGCGCATCAAACGCGAGGCGGAGGAAGCGAAGGTCGCTGCCGCAACTGAAGTGGAACGGCTGCGATCACGGGAGAATGATGCTGAAATCACTCACAGCCGTTCAGCGCGCGAGTCGCTGAAATCCGAGTTACAGGAAGCTGAAGATCGGTTAAGTCGTGCGCGAAAGGAGATCGCCGAGGCGGATCGTGAGCGGGAACAGGCCGAGGCGGCGCGGCGGATCAATGAGCAGGATTTGAAGCAGCGCTATGTAATTGAAGAGGAAACCCGCAAGAACCTGGAGCAGGATCTCGAACAGTTCAAGGAACATCTGGCGCAGGAGGAAAAGAAGTTCGCCAGCATCAGCTCACAATTGGAGCATATGAAGCGCATCAGGAAGCGGGCGGATGAAGCCAAAATGGCCACGCAACAACACACCGACAATCTGCTTACCGACGTTGCATCACAGTTGCTCAAAGACAAGTGAAGGTGTGCGCGCATTCCTGACCTTGCTGTTGTCAGTTTGGTCGGTCGCAGTACCGGCTGAGCCGGCGCCAACACCGCGGCTTTCTGATGTCCTCAGCCCGGAACTGCGCCAGTCCGTACACCACAGCGTGCAAGGCGTGGAACTTCACGATGGCTACTACAGTTTCCCCGTAGACTCTGAATTCGGCACGTTCGTGGCCGAGTCTCTGCCGCAGTTGCGCAGCCTGGTGAATGAGCTTGCAGTGCTGAGCCAGGCCATGGGACAGTTCGCGCAGAAGCATCCGGATAAGGATCTGGAGTTGGGTGCGCAGTTCAGTATCCAGGCCGATTCCGCGGCGGATATCATCAGCCGGCCTGTGGCCACTGCAACCAACCTGGCGGGGCAACTGGGCGGAAACATCAAACAGGCCCTGCGCGGCTCACCGGTGCTGATCAGCGAGTACAACAGGGTGGATTTCGCCGCTGCCGATTCCGCCGACCCCACTACCGCCATGCACAAACGCAATATTGCCGCGCAGTGGGGTTTTGATGCCTATTCCTCCAACTCAATGGTGCAGGATTTTCTGAACACCGTGGCGCGAACGCGGGCCAGTGGCAGGATATCCGCGGGGGCGCCGGCATTTTTCAGTTTAAAACAGACAGCCGCACGAAGCGCCGATGCCGGTGTGGATACGGAAGTCGGTCAATTACTCAAATCTGAAACCGTGACGGGACTGGCGGAGAGTAATCGTCGCCTGTTGGCAAACATGCAGATCCCGGTTGCCAGCATTGACGCATTTATGACCCATCCGGCATTTTCGCCACGACACCAGACTCGCATCACACGCTATCTGCGGGCACTGGGCCGCGTGGTGAACCGTGCGGCGTTAATAGAATCCGCTTTGCGCAGCGATAGTGAACGCGGCGCCATAGCCCACGAACACCTGGCCATGATGCTGTTGCATTTTCATCGGCAAGTAGCGCCATTGCAGCAATTGCATTTCGGCAACAACATGCTGCAAGCGATCCATGGCAATAGCAATATTCTGGTATTGCAGCCGGAAGACTATCTGCACTGGTCCGCCGGCGTGCAGCGCAATCTGGATGCCGTGGTGAAACGGGCCAGGGACAGTGGATATCGCAATCTCGATCTGTTGGCTGCCGGGGCGGTGTCAAGCGCCGCGCAAAGGGAGATAGTCGTGCGCGGATTTAAATTACGCGATCACATGGTGTTCTGATTTTATTCTGCGCTGATTGTCCTCAACGGCGACCGCCGAGCATGGAGCATGGACATTATATTGCGCAGGTGCGCCAACCAGAAAAGACATCATTCCTGGCTGATCGTCGAGCTACCTTTCTGGCGTAAGACTCATCACTGGGCTACACTGAAATTCATGTCCACTAATCTGCGCCGTCAAATCGCCATGCTCCTGGTCTGGGTTTTTGCCCTGACCACCAGTGCCGCGGCATTCAGCGCCTGCCGGCACGGGGACGCTTCCTCCGATACTGCACCAATCCTCGCCATGCACACCGGACATGGCGCGCACCAGCCCGGGCTGGATCAGATGGACACTGCGCCTGGTATTGGCGCCGGCTGTGACTGTGGTTGTACCTGCGCCGGTAGCTGTAATCATGTTTGTCACACCTCAATCTTGCTACTGCAAGTGGCGCAGACCATGGAATTAACCCATGTCGCGCTCCCCACCGGATCGCGGGCATTCACCCTGCGCCCCGCCACCCATCCTTCACTGCGACCTCCCACCGCATTGCTCTGAAAACGTAAGTGTTTTCCGGTGCGCCGGTTGCGCGCCGTCATCTGGTTTTTGGGAGATGCGCTATGTCATTTGCAAAGTGGTGGCTGCCGTTTGTGGCAGCCATAAATCTGTTCGGATGCGCCAGTGTCCCCGCGGATCGGGGCCTGGGTGATGTGCAGGTGTTGCTGCGCGAACACGGTACGCCGATGGATCAAGATGGAGCGTCTGGCGATAACCTGGATAGGTCGGCGCAGCTGACGCTGGATCGCGCGGTGGCCATCGCGTTAATGCACAATCCTGAGCTGCGCATGGAATACGCGCGGTTGGGTCTGGCGCAAGCGGATGTGTTTGAGGCGAGCCGACTCAGTAATCCCGAAGTCAGTCTCTCCGCCTTGAATTCCAATACGGTCGGGGAGGGCGTCCGGCTCGGTTACGGTCTGGCACAGAACTTCACTGATCTCCTGCTGTTGCGCGCGCGCGGTAATCAGGCGCGCGCAGAAATGGATCAGGAAAAGGCCCGGGTGGCGGAACGTATCCGCTCCCTGGCGGGTTCAGTGCGGACTGCCGCCGTGGAGGCAATCAGCGCCGCGCAAGTGGCGGCCATGCGCGATATCGTTGCGCGCTCGGCCCAGGCCTCCGCGGAGCTGGCCCTGCGCTTCTTCCAGGCCGGGAATATCAATGAACTGGAATTGAACCGGGAGCAGGCGGCTGCCACGGAAGCCACCCTGGCCGCCGATGCTGCCCGGGCTCAGGTGGACTCCCTGCGCTGGCGCCTGAACCGGCTCATGGGACTCAATGCCAGTGACAATCACTGGACCCTCAGCGAATCACTGCCGCAACCCGTGCAATCCGAAGACACCCTGGATGGATTGCAGACCCTTGCCCTTGAACGCCGTCTCGATCTCAAGGCCAAACGCCAGGAGGTTGCCGGTGCCGGGGTAGCGGCGGATCTGGTACGACGCTGGCGCTGGCTGCCGTTTCTGGCGATTGGCGTTGAAGGTGAACGGGACGCCGATGGGACTCATCTCATTGGTCCGGCGTTATCCCTGGAGTTGCCGGTGTTTAATCAAGGTCAAGGGCGCGTGCTGCGGGCGCAGGTTTTGCTGGAGCTAGTCCAGGCAGAACTGACACAACTGGAACTGGATATTCAGGCCGAGGTTGCGGGTTCCTATGGGCGTATGTTGGCGGCTCGGGATCGCGCCCTGCGTCATGTGCGCGAATTGATCCCGCAACGGGAGTCGGTGGTGGCGCGCACCCAGGAAATGCAGAACTACATGCTGGTGGGTCAGTTCGAACTTATCCTTGCCCGGCAACAGGAATACGACGCCTATCAATCCTATCTGGAGTCGGTGCGTGACTACTGGCTGGCGCGGGCGGATCTGGAACATGCCATTGGCACGGCGTTACCCAGTGATGCGCGTATTGGTACCGAGACGGTGACGCCGTTGCCTTTTCCAGAATCGGCCCCGGATGCGGGCCATGATCATTGAGGATACGACCATGATTACACGCAGAACGCTC
The DNA here is from genome assembly GCA_043767195.1 of Gammaproteobacteria bacterium. Lineage (GTDB taxonomy): Bacteria > Pseudomonadota > Gammaproteobacteria > Eutrophobiales > Eutrophobiaceae > 2-02-FULL-61-13. The sequence goes on from JAYUHG010000008.1 coordinate 3,888, forward strand.
CTTGATTTATTTCGCTTGGGCGGTGTTGTGTCGGCGGCGGCGCTGGCGTGATCAGCCCAGGGACAGGAACCGGCGGTAACCGATCCCGCGGCAATTTCAAACATGACCAGTCGTGCCCCGGTCCCCGTGCGTACGTTGAACGGCTGGACGCTGTCGCACCACCTGCGCGACGGCGTTAAAGAGTTTCATCTGGTGGCGGAGGAGATTGAGCACGAATTCGCGCCCGGCAGCAAGGCGAAGTGTTGGGGCTACAACGGCACCACGCCCGGTCCCACCATTGAGGCAGTGGAGGGGGATCGGGTGCGCATATTTGTTACCAACCGGTTGCCGGAGCGCACCAGCATGCATTGGCATGGTTTGATTTTGCCCAGTGGCATGGATGGGGTCGGCGGTTTGAGTCAGCCGCACATCAAGCCAGGTGAGACGTATGTGTATGAGTTCACATTACAACAGCACGGTACGCACATGTATCACCCCCACGCCGATGAGATGGTGCAGATCGCCGTGGGCATGATGGGTTTATTCATTATCCATCCCAAGACGCCGGAGGAAGTGCCGGTGGATCGGGACTATGCGTTCCTGTTGCACAACTGGGCGCTGCATCCCGGCACTTATCGCCCGGACCCGTCCATCATGCAGGAGTTTGATCTTTGGACATTCAACAGCAAAGTGTTCCCCGCTATTGATCACCTGGTGGCCCGCACCGGTGAGCGCGTGCGTCTGCGCATTGGGAACCTCTCCATGTGGAATCATCCGATTCACTTGCATGGTGTGGAATATGAAGTGACCGGTTCCGACGGTGGTCGCTGGCCACAGTCACGCTGGCGCCGAGAGGTGACCGAGATCGTGGCCGTGGGTCAAATGCGTGATATCGAATTCATTGCCGTGCCCGGGGATTGGGCGCTGCACTGTCACATGTCTCACCACACCATGAATGCCATGGGCCACGGCATTCCCAACACGTTGGGTGTGGATCAATCCGGGGTGGAAAAAGAATTGCGCCGATTCCTGCCTGGCTATGGCGCCATGGGGCAATCAGGCATGTCCGAACATGCCGATCATGTCGCCGCGGGTCTGCCCGGCCCGGCGAATACCTTGCCGATGATGACCGGTCAGGGTCCCTTTGGCGCCCTGGAAATGGGCGGTATGTTTACCGTGGTTAAAGTGCGGGATGACATCGCGCCCGGAGATTTTCGTGATCCGGGTTGGTATCGCAATCCCGCCGGCACGGTAGCCCGGCGCGTCAGCCATGATCCTGATTTCGGCAAGCCGACGCGGCGCAAGGCATGAGCTGAACCGGTAGAATGCCGGGGCAACCGCTAGGAAGGATTACGCCCCAGTACCCCAAATGCTGTTCAATTCGCTGACCTTTCTGGTATTTTTTGCCGTTGTCTTCACCCTGCATCAGTTGTTGTCCGGCTGGACGCAGCGCAAGGGGCTGTTGCTCGGAGCCAGTTATCTTTTCTACGCCGCCTGGCATCCACCCTATGCGCTAATTTTGATTTTCTCCACACTTCTGGATTGGTGGTTGGCGCGCAGGATGTTTCGCAGTGGGTCGCCAGCGTTGCGTCGACGCTGGCTGCTGATCAGCCTCGTCGCCAATCTGGGGCTGCTGGGATTTTTCAAGTACGGCGGATTCCTGTTGGAGAATTTCGCGGCAGGTCTGAATGCAGTTGGCATTCTTTATCAACCGCCGGGCTGGGATATCATTCTGCCGGTCGGGATATCGTTCTACACCTTCGCGGCATTGTCTTACACCATTGATGTATACCGGGGAAAGCTGCGTGGCGATGCGCCGTTGCTGGATTATGCGTTATTCGTCAGTTTCTTTCCGCATTTGGTGGCCGGCCCCATCGTGCGCGCCAAGTTTCTGCTGCCGCAGTTCGCCACACCACGACGCGCCAGCGTTGATCAGATTGGCTGGGGGCTGACGCTCACCGTCATGGGACTGTTTTGCAAGACGGTTATGGCGGACTCAGTATTCGCGCCGGTGGTGGATGCGGTATATGGCGATATCGAGTCTCACGGTGCCGTGGAGGCGTGGGCCGCTGTGTTGGGATTTTCGGGACAGATCTATTACGACTTCGCCGGTTATTCGCTCTGTGCCATAGGCCTCGCGCTTTGTTTCGGTTTTGAGTTTCCGGATAATTTTCGCTATCCCTATGCGGCGCGCAGCCCGGTGGAATTCTGGCGACGCTGGCACATCAGTCTGTCCACCTGGTTGCGGGATTATCTCTACATTCCGCTCGGAGGGAACCACGGCGGGCCGGCGCAAACCACGCGCAATTTGCTACTGACGATGCTGATCGGCGGTCTGTGGCACGGCGCGTCCTGGATGTTCGTGCTGTGGGGAGGACTGCATGGTATCTA
>JAYUHG010000009.1:0-2632 GCA_043767195.1 Gammaproteobacteria bacterium
CGGGGAGAATACTTTGATTCAGAGCATGACCGCGTTTGGGCGCGTGGAACGCCAGACCCGGTGGGGCGCCGCCATGTGCGAGATGCGCAGCGTCAACCATCGCTATCTGGAAATCACCCTGCGCCTGCCCGATGATCTGCGCGCCCTGGAAACCATGCTGCGGGATCGGATCAGCGCGCGTCTTAGTCGCGGCAAGGTGGAATGCATGGTGCGGCTGGATCGGCAGGAGGCCGCTGAGGAAGGGTTGGCCATCAACCAGCCACTGGTGCAGCAATTGCTGGCCGCGGCCCGGTCCCTGCCCATTACCAACCCCGCGCCGCTACACCCCCTGGATGTGTTGCGCTGGCCCGGTGTGCTGGGTCGCACGGCACTGGACCTCGCCGCCGTCACCGAACCCATGCTGGAATTGATTGATGCCACCCTGGATACCGTCATTGATACGCGCCGGCGTGAAGGTGAGCGCATGCAGGCCTTGATCCTGGAACGCTGCGCCACCGTAAGCACCATCGCCGCCACCACCCGGCGCCTGATGCCGGAGATCATTCGCAACATCCGTGAACGCTATCTGCAACGGGCCAGAGAACTGGAACTGAAACTGGATGCGGAGCGGCTGGAACAGGAGATATTGCTGCTGGTGCAGAAACTGGATGTGGCCGAGGAACTGGATCGCCTGGAGGCCCATGTGGCCGAAGTCCGTCATGTGCTGGCACAGGAACAGCCCGCGGGGCGGAGGCTTGATTTCCTGATGCAGGAACTGAACCGCGAGGCCAACACCCTGGGATCAAAATCCGGCAATCTGGAGTCCAGCAACGCCTCCGTTGATCTGAAAGTATTGATTGAACAGATCCGCGAACAGATCCAGAACGTGGAATAAATGCAGCGTCGCGGCATATTGTTTGTGGTCTCAGCCCCCTCTGGTGGTGGCAAGACCACGTTGGTGCGCGCCCTGGCAGCCGCGGACCCGGGACTGCGCGTTTCCGTGTCCCACACCACCCGGACCAAACGCAGCGGTGAACAGGACGGTATTGCCTACCATTTTGTGGATGTCCCCAGGTTTGAACAGATGCTCACCGCCCAGGCATTCCTGGAACATGCGCGGGTATTTGATCACTACTACGGCACATCAAAACAATGGGTGGAGCAACAACTGGCCGCGGGGCTGGATGTGCTATTGGATATAGATTGGCAGGGCGCGCGTCAGATCCGTGCGCTGGCGCATAACTCAGTGGGTATCTTTATCCTGCCGCCAGCCATGGCCGTACTGGAACAACGCCTGCGTAGTCGCGGCGACCCGGAACCCCAGGTGACGCGCCGCATGCAGGATGCCCGCACCGAGATCTCCCATTACCGGGAATATGACTATGTAGTGTTTAACGATGACCTGGCCCGGGCACAAGCGGAACTGGCCGCCATTATCAGCGCCGCCCGCCGCGACTATCGCCGGGATCCCGACATGGCCGATGGCCGGGTCGCGCAATTATTGCGATAAAGCCCCCCTTCCAGTAGACTCTGCGCCCCTTGAATACCCCGGGGCTGACGTAAATTTCCCGGGTCTGCAAATCAATTACTGAGGTTTTCACGATGGCGCGACTGACTGTAGAAAATTGCCTGGCTTATATCCCCAATCGCTATGATCTGGTGCTGCTGGCCGTCAAACGGGCGCGGCAATTGGGCCTGGGCGCGGATCCGCTGGTTGACGAACAGGGCGACAAGCATACGGTCATCGCTTTGCGCGAGATTGAAGCTGGCGTCGTCACCCTCGCCAACATTGACAGCATCGCCAAGCCGGTAACGGAAGAGAGCCTCGCCAATATGGAATTCCCGTCCCTGCCGGGGCCGCATGAGCGGGAGCGTGATCGGGATTAAGTAGTTTGTAGGCCACTTTCCGTGGCTGGTGGCTGGTGAATTGGACCTGGAATTGAACTGCTGATCTTATACGTCTTCCGAGGCTTGACCTTGGGCTGTTGTAGTAATCGCCGCGTTTCGAAACCTTGCGCGGTGCCCGCCTGCTAGAATCCCCCCATGAACGTCACCATCGAAGACTTGCAACGCCAGGTCAGCGACTACCTTCAGCCCGATGAAGTAGAGCGGGTACTGCGCGCCTATGACTTTGGCGCCAAGGCCCATGAGGGTCAGCAACGCATGAGTGGTGAACCCTATATTCACCATCCGCTGGAAGTCTGCCAAATCCTGGCCGATATGCACATGGATTCCCAGACGTTAATCGCAGCCATCCTGCACGATGTTATGGAAGACACGCGCACCGCCAAAGGCGAGATCCAGCGCCACTTCGGCAAGGGCGTGGCGGAATTGGTGGATGGCGTCAGCAAGCTGGCGCATATCCCGTTCGGCAACCATGCCGAAGCCGAGGCCCAGAATTTCCGCAAGATGCTCATGGCCATGAGCAACGACATCCGCGTCATCCTGGTGAAGCTGGCGGACCGGCTGCACAACATGCGCACCCTGGGCGCATTACCACCTGCCAAGCGGCGGCGCATCGCCCGCGAAACACTCGATATATATGCACCCATCGCCCAGCGCCTGGGCATCAACACCATCCGCCTGGAACTGGAAGAACTGGGTTTCGCTACTCTCTATCCCCTGCGCCACCGTATCCTGAACGAACAGGTAC
>JAYUHG010000010.1:0-2623 GCA_043767195.1 Gammaproteobacteria bacterium
ATCCGCACCGGGTTTTGGGAGAACGTGTCAACAACCGCCACGCTTCCCAGTGTTTTGACTCCGGATGCCCCCAATTTTAACGGCTACCGCGACGGTGACGGTGATGTGTTTGCCGGCGACTATGATCGCATCGGCTTTCAGGATGCCCACACCTGGGGCACCACGGCCAATATTAATTTCTACTTTGACAACATGACTTTTACCTCCATCAGCGATTGGCAGCGCGTCTACCGGGATTACGTTGAGGACTCGGACGCCTCCCCACTCCCGGATTTCAATTTCTATCTGGTCACCGATGCCCGGCAGTTTTCCCAGGAATTCCGTCTCAGCGGCGAGAACGATCATTCACGCTGGGTCGGCGGTTTCTACCTGCTGGATGTGAAGGTAAACGATGCCAACGGCGCCGAGACGCCGTTGATTGGCGTTGCCGGGGTATTTGGACTGCCGCCGGGCGGCTTGACGGACGGCAGTGGCGTGTTGCCGACCCGGGAAGGCGATGGCACATTTCAGGGCAATGACAATCCCTATCAGACCGACGTCAGCAGTTGGTCCATCTTCGCCCAGATGGAATACGACATTAACGACCAGTTCACCGCCATCGTCGGTGCGCGCCTTATCAAGGAGGACAAGGAACACCATTACGAAAATAACTTCGTGGATTTTCAGCCCGGGCTGCCCATGCGTAACGGCAATCCGAACATCCTGTTCAATGCCGGGACCTACGACGGCAAACTGGATCGCAGCCTGTGGTCCGCGAAGATGGAACTGGACTGGAAACCCACCGATGACCTGCTGCTTTATGCCAGTTGGAACCGGGGCGTGAAGGGCGGCGGCTACAATTCGCCGTTGGACATCACCTGCGGCGACCCGGTGGCCTGCCCCACGGGATTCCTGCCCCTGACCGACGCCATTATGCAGTTTGGCGAGGAAACGCTGTATGCCTATGAACTGGGTTTCAAGGCGACGCTGTTTAATGGTCTGGCGACGTTGAACGGCGCCGGTTTCTATTACGACTACGAGGACTTCCAGGCCTTCCGCATTGTCGGGCTGTCTACATTTATCTTTAACGCCAACGCGGAGAGCGTGGGTGGTGAACTGGACCTGACCGTTCACCCCTTGGATGGTCTCAATGTCCAGTTCGGCATCGGCTATGTGAACCCGAATATCCCGGATGTGGACCTGGGCATCGGCCTCGGCGAGCAGGATACCGAGCCGGTTCAGTCGCCGCACCTGACCCTCGGTGGTCTGGCCCGTTATCAGTGGCAAGTGATGAGCGGCGACGCGGCGGTACAGATGGATTTCCGCCACCGCTCCAAGCACTATTTCAGCCTGACCAAGTTCGAGCCCAGCACCGAGAATGGCTACATCGTCGCCAATGCCCGCGCCAGCTACACCACCGGCGATGGCCATTGGGAGGCGGCGCTATTCGTCAAGAACTTCACCGACACGGAATACATCGTGCAGACGTTTGATCTGGGCTTCGTACTCGGTATGACGGAACAATATTACGGCCTGCCGCGCTGGTTCGGCGGCAGTATCAGTTACACCTGGTAACGGGCCCGTAAAAAATCAGAGGGGTCAGAGTTGTTGAAATTTCTACGAGGTCAGTCATGCATGCGCGCAAGTTTCAACAACTCTGACCCCCTGATTTTGGGGTTACTGAGCATCGCATTGTTGTTTGCGATTGCGTCGGCCCAGGCCGAGTTGCCGGTGGAACCCATCGGCGTGGTGGAGAAGTTGCCAGCCCAGTGGCCGGATACCTGGGTTCAGGCCCATGACACGAATTTCTATGCCTTGTCCGACGGCAAAGTAGTGATCTTCGATGTGGCGGCGGAAAACCGCAATTACAAAGGTTCCATTCCCGCTGGTCAGTTTGCTGCCTATATTGCTTCCACCATGCGGCCCGAGTTGTATGTGGCGGAGACGTATTATTCCAAGCGCGTACGCGGCACACGCCACGATGTCATCACCATTCACGACAAGACTACTTTGGCGCCCATTGCCGAGATACCGTTACCCGGCGGCAAGCGTGGTCAATATGTAACCTTCAAGAACACCTTGCAGTTATTAAACGATGAGCAATGGCTGGCGGTTTACAATTTTTCTCCCGCCGCCACCGTGACCCTCATTGACATCGCGGCGCGCAAGCTCATTGGCGAGGTACCCATTGCTGGTTGCGCCATGATCTATCCCACCGGCAAGCGCAATTTCATGTCCTTGTGCAGCGAAGGCGTCATGCTGGTGACGGCGCTGAATGAGCAGGGCGGCGTGGCCAAGCAGTGGCGCACCAAGAAGTTCTTTGACGCCGATGCGGACCCCTTGTTATCCATGCCTGCCATGATGGGTAGTGTCGCCTATTTCCCCTCCTATCTCGGTGATGTGCAGCCGGTGGATTTGTCCGGTGACGAACCCAAGGTGTTGAAGCGCTGGTCCCTGGTGGATGCCGCGGAACGCAAGGCCAACTGGCGCCCGGGTGGCTGGCAGATTATCAGCGCCCACGGCAGCGGCAAGTTATATGTGCTCATGCACCCGGACGGGTACAACGGCAGCCACAAGAATGGCGGCCCCGAAGTGTGGGTGATTGATGTGGCCAGCGGCAAGCGCGTAGCGCGTCATGTGTTGA
>JAYUHG010000011.1:0-2616 GCA_043767195.1 Gammaproteobacteria bacterium
TTGTGGGCATCCACATGCCGCCCGGTGACCAGCAGCGATAACCACTCCGTGGCCGTCACACCGCCGGCAAAGGACAGTGATGTGTTGTCGTAACCATCGTCTTCATCGCCGTTGCGGGAAATATTGGCGCCGCCGGAATCCAGCACCGAACCGCCCACATTGAAGTGATACCGATCCGTCCCTCCCGACAGGCTGGCGCCGCCGTTCAAGGTGGCGAAGGAGCCGGCCTCGAAAAAACCACGCGCCGAAATCGGCCCGGCGCCGCGCCGGGTGATGATGTTGATGACCCCGGCCAGGGCATCACTGCCCCACAGGGCGCTTTGCGGACCGCGAATGATCTCGATGCGTTCCACATCGCTGGCGAGCAAATGCGCGAAATTGAATTCATCACCCTGGGCCATGTCGTTGGCCTCGATGCCGTCAATCATCACCATCACATGATTGCCTTCGGCGCCACGCACCCGAATCTGGGTCGAGGAACCCAATACGCCATTGCGACTCACGGCAAAACCCGGCACATCACGCAGGACCTCGGATAACGCAACGGCCTGACGCTGTTCCAGTTCCGTGCTGTCAATAATGGTGACGGAACTGCCCACGTCATCCCGCGCCACCGGCGTCCGTGATGCCGTGACCACGACAGTATCCAGCCGGGATGTCCCGGACTCCGCATAAGCAGGGAAATTCACCAGAATAGAAAAAGCGAAAGAAAAAGCGGCAGCCAGTGCCGCAACATTAATGTTGCGCATAAGTCTCTCCCACGTTCTTGCCCGAACGTTGATCAGGGATTCCAGGATCGCAATACGCGTCAAATAACTCGCATTGCATTCAGTAACAGGCCGGTCTCCGGGCTCCTGGGGGACAGCTTATTCAGATGGATCGCCTTCCCATGCATAACGCACAGTGGCAGTGTGATCCACATTCCCCAGTTACCGTTGCGGGAGCAGCGCCGGCATTGCAGTTATGACTGCGCACCGGCTTCCCGTTTCACCCTTTGGCTGGAAGGCCTCCGGGCACCTGTACTGCGGCGGGCATTTTAGTTTGATTGGCGCCGATTGTCACGGACGTGCAATGGACGCTAACAAGGATAGGGTGCTTTCCGCTCAGTCCGTGGCGATCATCACATTGGACGCCTTGATAACGGCGTACGCCTTTTTGCCCTTCTTCAGTTTCAGTTGTTGCGCCGATTCGCAGGAAATAATGGCAACAATCTGTGCGCCGCCTTTCAGTTCCAACACCACTTCAGAATTGACGACGCCCTGGGTGACTTTCACTACTTTTCCGGACAACACGTTGCGCGCACTTATCTTCATATCAACCTCCGTTTGAGTCAGACACAATTCAAAGCAGTCATGGCCTCATGGGTACTCAAAAACACCTTGCCCGCGCCCAGACGCTGGAACATATCACTCTTCCGCAACATGTCCATCACTGGACCTTTGACCTCGGACAGATGCAAGGTCACGCCGGCGTCACGCAGGCGCTCCGCGGTGGTGGTCAGCATTTCCAGCGCGCTGAAATCAATAAAATTCACGGCACTGCATATCAACAACATGTGTTTCACCTCTTTTCGCTCCGCGGCAATGCGCAATAGCGTCTCTTCCAGGGCATGGGCATTGGCGAAGTACAGGCTCTCATCAATGCGCAATGCTACTACCTGGGGGCAGGTATGTACCTGATGCCGCAATACGTTGCGATAGTGCTGCGTGTCGCCGACCCGGCCAACGATGGCAATGTGGGGATGCAGTGTTCGCCACAGGAACAGCGTCACCGAGAACGCCAAACCGACCATGACGCCGGTTTCCACATTGGCCAGCAGCACCGCCAGGAATGTCACCAGGGTAGCGGCGCCGTCCACCGGGTTGTAACGCCAGGATTCCAGCAAGGGTTTGATATCCATGATACTGATCACCGCCAGTAACACGATGGCCGCCAACACGGCCTTGGGGATGTAGTGAAACAGCGGCCCCAGTAACAAAACGCATAACGCCATGCACAGCGCGGTGATAATACCGGCCAACTGGGTGTTGCTGCCGGCGGCATAATTAACCCCGGAACGCCCGACACCGCCTGCCACCGGGAAGGCGCCACTTAACCCGGCGGCGACGTTGGATAATCCCAGGGCTACCAATTCACGGTTGGGCAGAATGCGTTCGCGGCGCTTGCTGGCCAGGGAACGGGCGACTGAGACGCTTTCAAGATAGGCAACGAAGGCAATCAATGCAGCCCCGGGCAGCAGCGCCCTGGCCAGTTGTGGATCCCATGCCGGAAGTTGCAGTGGTGGCAGGCCGAACGGGATCTCTCCCACGATGCGTACCCCATGGACCACATTTAACTCTCCCAGCCAAATGACCAGGGCGCCGATAATCACCACCACCAGCGCGCCGGTCTTCGTGGCCACGGAAATAATGCTGACGGGCAGACGCATACGCCGCAGCACTCCCTCCATGGGCCGGCGCATTAACAACAATCCGGCCACCGCCCCCAAGCCGATGATCGCCGTGGGGGAATGCACGCTATTCGCGTTTCGCGCCAACTCCGCCAGCATGGGAAAAAATGACTCCGTGGGATTAAGCTGCATGCCCAACAAGATTTCAATCTGGCTGACGGCGATAA
>JAYUHG010000012.1:0-2606 GCA_043767195.1 Gammaproteobacteria bacterium
GGCTCGGCTCAGGTCGCCGGGAATCGCAACCTCGCAACGAGCCGGGATACCGTAGTCGCCTGCACGAACAGGCTGAACAATACCGCGCCGTACACCAGCGCCTGCACCGTATACCACGGCTCCAGCTCCAGCGGCAGGGATAACACCAGCGCCATGGCGACACTGCCGCGCACACTGCCCCACACCAACACGGTCTGACCCGCAATGGACAACGCCTGGCCGCCCGGCAGGTGGCTCACCGGACCCAGCAAGCCAAAAACGATTACTAATCGCGCCACAAATACCGCCGCGATCCCCACCAACATCGCCAGCCACTGATCCTGAAACATGCCCAAGGTAATGCTCACACCCGCCAGGATAAATACCATGGCGCCGGCAATGTGGGCGACAAATTTCCACAATTCCTCCGGGAATGATCCCACCTGACGATTGCGCCGCAGATCTGAGCATAACAACGAGCCCGCGGTCAGCACCGCCAGCGCGCCGGACACTTGCAGGAATTTTTGCGCGAATAAAAACACACCGTAGGCGGTGGCAAATGATAATACGGCAAAGGCATGATCTCCCGGCATGCGGCGCAATATGGCCCGCGCGATAAATCCACAGATACAGCCCACGGCAATCCCGCCCAGGAACAACCTCAGAAATCCTATGCCAACGCCGGTGGCCGACACCGCCTGATCGCCCATCAGCGCGACGGATAACAACAGTGTGAACAACAGAATGGCGGCGGTGTCGTTGAAAATGCCCTCCCCCTCCAGGATCCAGGTAATGCGCTTTGGTGCGCCGGCGCCCAGGAGCAAATTGAACATACCGGTCATTTCCGTGGAACAGAGAATGGCGCCGGCCAGCAACGCCACCGCCCAGGGAAAACCAACCGGGTGTCCAATACTGAAATAAGCGACACAGGCCGTGATCCCGGCCGCCAGCAACAACAATGGGAAGGCCAGCAAGATCACCGCGATCGCGTCGCGGCGCAAGGCGTCTATATCAAGGCGCAGTGCGGACTCAAAGATCAGGCTCGGAACGATGACGTAGGTGATGAACGGACCCAGGTTGTCCCAACGAATTCCGAGATCCAGTCCTGCCACACGCGTAGCAAGTTCCGAGGCCCCGAATCCAAGTGGTACCAGCAGCACACTGACGGGGATGCGTGCCCGCGCCGCCAAGGGCTCGAGAAATAACCCAATCACCAGCAGGCTTAGGAAGAACAGCACTGCTTCGGTGCCGGGCATGGTCCTGCCTCGGTGTCAGTGGCAGCGCGGATCAGCGCCGGAAGCGGCGCGCGATCCAGTAATCCAGACTGACGAAGCGACCAGCACCGATACACAGCAGCGCCAGCAACATCACGAAATAAGTCGCAGCCCATTCAATGCCGTTGTTCGAGGAAACAATGCTGCCGAATTCGGTCAACCACTCGTAATCGCCGTGCTCCCTGAGAATATCCTTGGCCGTGGACAGACGCTCAATGGCCTCCGATGCATGCTCGGAGGCAAATGCGCTCTTGGGATCATTTAATGCCTGCCAGCCATGCTCCCAATGCACCGTGGTCATGGCCACGATCATGGTCACCATGAGCGGAATGGAAATCCATCGCACACCCAGCCCCAACAACAGCAGAATGGCCCCGAAGTATTCCGCGCCCCAAGCCATGTAAGCATTTACATAGGGAAGCGGCAGGCCCAGGCCCCACTCCGCGTTGCCGAACCACTCCGCGGTGGAGTCAATGGAACTGTTGCTGTCGAACGGGTTCCACTTGTTGTTGGCGGCCACCCAGAATACCGGCACCAAATACAGGCGCAGCGCCAATGGACCGAGGAAATCCACCTGGCCGCGCACCTTATCGTTCAACGATTGGGCCAGGCTGGCCAACGTGATCAACTTGTTCATATGGAACCTCCCTGCATCAACACGGTATTGATGTGATTAATCTTGTCAGGTTCGACCGCCGTTGCAAGGCCCAGTGCTGGTGTAACAGTTACGGCGGGAGCGGATTCATTGCGCCATATTCATTCAGGCCGCGACGTGCTTGGGCTTGATGTCAGGATGCAGTTCATTGAGTGGTGTGGACAAGCCATGCTGGCCGACAATACGGGCGTGGTAGCGGCGCAACTCACGGGGCTCCCGCACACCACAGGAGTGGGCGATGACCCCGACTTCTTTGGTCATGTTCTTCTGGTAATGCATAACGCGCACGGATTTTTCTTCTGGATTGAGGCCGCGCTGCAATTTCACATTATGGGTCGTGATCCCGGTGGGGCAGGTGTTCTTGTTGCATTGCAGTGCCTGGATGCAACCCAGGGCAAACATGAAGCCGCGCGCCGAGTTGATAAATTCCGCGCCCATACTCAGCGCCCAGGCCACATCCGCCGGCGTCACCAGCTTGCCTGAGACGCAGACCTTCACCCGCTGGCGCAGGCCGTACTCATTTAACTTGTCCACCACCATGGGCAGGGTTTCGCGCAGCGGCAGACCCACGTCATCCATCAGTGGCATGGGTGCCGCCCCGCTGCCGCCCTCGGAGCTATCAATGGTGATGAAATCCGGCGCGCTCTCGATGCCGCGCTCCAAAATCAATTGAAACAAACTATCCAGCCAACCATAGG
>JAYUHG010000013.1:0-2596 GCA_043767195.1 Gammaproteobacteria bacterium
TACCGGGTACATCCTTGTACCCGTACCTCCCACGCGCCGCTCCTGCACATCCTGTGCCCGCGGCATAAGTACATCCATGTACAAATCCATGTGGTCGTCTTCGCTACGCTCGTTCGGGATGACAGGGGCTGCGAACGGAGTCACAAATTCAAACTGAGGCACTACCAAGTGTCGGGAAACTTGGACAATCGCGGGCGCTGCCGCAGTGCTTTCCGCCTATGCCATCGGTAAGTACACCAACGGTGTCGGTCGCTGGAGCTTCCGGGCCGCCGGTGCTGTTGGCGGATGAGTCAGTGCTTTGCCGCGGCAAATGGATCATCGGCGGCTTTCTGTTGGTATGGGGCGGCATGTTTGGCGGCATCCCCGCCGCCATTGGGATCATGGACGCCACACAGCGAAGTGGCGTGACGTTTTTCATGTTCCTGCTGGGCAGCGCCGCGCTTTGCGGAGGCATCTGGCTGATCGCGCGGCGACATAGCATCTGGTGGATTCCTCCGCAGGGCCGCATCGAGGAGCGGACCGGCGTATTTCGCGCGGACCAGGTCCAATACCATGCCTGCGCGGCATTTGATCGAATAGTCGTAGCCAAGTCCATCAGCCGGAGTTCCAAGGGGCGCACGTCAGTGACATTTCATGTTGCCCTAACCAAGGGCGACAAGCATCAGGAAAATAGTCTCGGTCTGGGGGATTACTCCGAATATGCAGAGGCGTTGGCAGCGGCGGCTCGTCTGGCCGCCCGTATGTCATTGCCGGTCTTCGATCTGACCATTGACGGGGAACCCAGGCCGGTCAACATGGATCTATCGCCCGTGGCAGCCCTGGCGCAAGCCGCCCCGGATCCAGATTGGTGGCGACAGCCCTCCGCTATAGTCTTAATCCTGGCCAACCTGGTTCCCGTGGGTGGTGTGATTTTCGCGCAATGGGAAATCTTTCCGGTCATGCTTTTGTTCTGGCTCGAGAATCTCATTGTCGGGATTGTGACCGCGTTGAAAATGCTTACCTGCGGACGGGGACATATCGGGGAGAAGCTGTTCACAGTGCCATTCTTCATAATCCATTACGGCGGGTTCTGCGCGGGGCACGGAATTTTCATGATTAGCCTGTTTGCACCGAAAAGTGTGTCGGCACCGGATGTGGGCGGGTTTTTGCCTGATCCGATGGGCATAGTTCTATTGATTCAGCAGCAGGGACTGTGGATTGCCGTGGTGGCACTGGCGGCGAGTCACGGTTTCTCATTCCTATTCAACTTTTTCGGCAGAGGCGAATACCGTAACGCGGAAGTAAGCAAGTTGATGTTTGCGCCCTATGGCCGGATTATCGTTCTGCATGTGGTGATTCTGTTCGGCGGATTTGTGGTGATGACACTGGATTCGCCGCTCATTGCGTTACTTATGTTGGTGATTTTAAAAATTATCCTGGATGTCGCGGCACATGTTAAGGAACATCACCGGAGATCCAATGCCGCAGTCCTGGCGGCAATACCTGGCGCAACGGCAAACATATGAACTTTTTCGAGCAGCAGGCCAAGGCACGGCGCCGCACCGGATTGCTGGTGATTCCCTTTGTCATGGCGGTGGTGCTCATCATTGTGACTTTAAACGCCGTGGCCTGGTTAGCGCTGGCGCAAGCGCAGGATCCGTCAAAGCCCGCCCTTTCCCTGCAAGCGTGGCTGGCGCTGCCGTATTGGATTTGGATCTCCCTGGGAACATTGGCGGTGATTTGTATCGGCTCATTGAAGACGATGTTGGAACTGCGCGGAGGGGGCACGGCCCTGGCGGAGATGGTGGGCGCGCGTAAAATTGACATGGACTCCAAAGACGCCGACGAACGGCGCTTGATCAATGTTGTGGAGGAGATGTCCATTGCCTCTGGTACGCCGATGCCGCTTTTGTATGTGCTGGATGATGAGCCGTCCATCAATGCCTTCGTCGCGGGGTTGCGGCCCACGGAAACCGTGCTGGTGGTGACCAAAGGCGCGATGCAGGGCTTCACCCGCGACGAGATGCAGGGCGTTATCGGCCATGAGTACAGCCATGTCTTCAATGGCGACATGCGGCTCAACATGCGTCTTATGGGTGTGCTAGCCGGGATACTGCTCATCGGGCAGATTGGCCGCTTTATACTGCGCTCAGTCAGGCACGGCAGAGGCAAGGGCAAAGGCCAGGCAGCGTTGATCGGCCTGGCCATGCTGGTGGTCGGCTATGTGGGTCTGTTTTTCGGCGCGCTGATTAAAGCGGCAATTTCCCGGCAGCGGGAGTTCCTGGCGGATGCCTCCTCAGTACAGTTCACGCGCAATCCCGGCGGCATTGCCGGGGCGTTGTATCGTATCCAGCAACACGCGGAAGGGTCGCGTCTGCAAAGCAGCCATGCGGATGATGTGAGTCATTTCTGTTTCGGCGAGGCTGCCGCGTCAGGATTTACATCGTTGATGGCTACGCACCCGCCTCTGGAGCAACGCATCAAGGCCATTGATCCTTATTTCATTTCGCGCCAGCGGGCCGAGCGCGTCGCGGCCCATGCCAAAGCGGCAGCAGAGCAGGCGACGCCCTCGACCCTGTCTCTGAACATGCCTGGACAGGCTGCCGGGTTTGCCGGG
>JAYUHG010000014.1:0-2592 GCA_043767195.1 Gammaproteobacteria bacterium
TGCATGAGGATCTGACGATTTCGGAGATCTGCTTCCGCTGGGGTTTCAATGGCTCCGCCCATTTCAGCCGCGTGTTTCACAATGAGTACGGCGTATCGCCCCGGGAATACCGTATTCGGCGCAGCGACAAGAAATCCTGACCGGTTCCGGATAGCACCAGTCATCCCATGACCATGAATCAATCCACTACCGGGCCGCAACCCGTGGATACCCTGATTTCCGGCGCAACGCTCATCACCCTGGATGTCGAACGTCGCGTGATCACCGATGGCGCCTTGGCCATCAAAGCAGATCGGATCGTGGCCGTTGGCAAGCGCACGGACGTTCTGCGGAGTTTTCAGGCCGGCACGGTTATTGATGGCCGGCGCTTCGTACTCACTCCCGGGTTTGTCAACGCTCATATTCACGTTACTGGCGATCCTTTGACACGCGGCTATGTGCCCGACGATTTGGACTCCAGCCAGGACAGCCACCTGCTGCGCTGGGTGATCCCCCGCTATCTGGCGCATTCGGAACAAGATGAACACCTGTCGGCGCAGTTGGCCGCATTGGAGATGTTGCGCTCCGGCACCACCTGCTTCCTGGAGGCCGGGACTATTCGCCATCTCGATGCGGTGGTGGAGGGGTTAATGCAAATGGGTGTGCGCGGCCGGGTGGGTACCTGGACTGAGGGCCGCGCCCATACTGCCGGCGAAGATCAGACCGCGCTCACCAATGCCGCCATCCGCACATTGCAGGATGAAGTCATCCGATACCCGGCCCGGGACGGCGCCAGAATCGCAGCCTGGCCAATCTTGATTGGCCACTCCACCAACACCGATGCAGTGTGGCAGGCGGCGAAATCCCTGGCCAATGCCAATGGTCTGGGTGTGTCCGCGCACATGAGTCCCTTCGATTCCGATCCGCGCTGGTTTCTGGAACATACGGGGCGACGACCCATCGAACACCTGGCGCATCTGGGTGTGTTGGGAACCAATCTGTGCCTGACCCATGCGGTGCATATAGATGATCATGAAGTAGAGTTGCTGGTTGAATCCCGGACCCATGTCATTCATTGCCCATTGGCTGCGCTCAAGGGCGCGTTTGGCGTCACATCACTGGGCCGATTTCCGGAGCTGGCGGCCATGGGCGTGAATATTGCCCTCGGTACTGACGGTTACGCGTGCGACCAGATGCACTCTCTGCGTCTAGTGTCCGCCGTATTCAAAGATGCGCGCCGCGACACCCAAGTTTTCCCGGCCCATGAGGCACTGACCATGGCAACGTTAAATGGCGCCAGGGCGCTGGGACTTGAGAGCGAGATCGGCGCGCTGGAGCCGGGCAAGAAGGCCGATCTGGTGCTACATGATACCGACCGACCTGAATGGCAGCCGCTGTTGAATGCGGTCAACCAACTGGTGTGGTCCGCTGACGGACGCGGCGTACACAGTGTGTGGGTGGACGGCGTCAGGGTGGTGGACAATTACCATTCCACCAAGATAGATGAGATCGAATTGTATCGGCGCGCACAGGCTGCCGGGGCAGCCGTTGTGAAGCGATCCGGCATCCCGGTTGTGTCCCCGTGGCCGGTGATTTGATTCACTGCAATGAACCGAATATTGTGAACCATATGACTTATCATCACGGCATTTCATACACACAGGAGGGAGAAACATGGCATACCCAAACACATTGATATTCGTTGATCTGGCCGCGGAAGATCCAGACGCCGCGGGAAAGTTCTATGCCGAAGTTTTCGGCTGGACCAACGAGGGACGCCCGCAAGGCGTGTTTCACCGCCTGGTCCCCGGCGGTAATTTCAAGAATAAGGACGGCACCGACAGCGAGATTGGCAACCTGCATCTTGGCATCTTCAAGGCCGCCAATGCCCGACCGCACCCCGATCCCAAGGGCGCCGAGCCGCGCAAGCTCGCCAATGATGGCCGCAAGGCCCGCATCTGGGTATTGGTGAGCGAGGATGATTCCATAGATCGAATTCTGAATACCGCGGAAAAACTCGGCGCCAGGATCCTGTGGCGCAATCACTACTGGAAAGAGTTCAACGGCTACAATGGCGCCTTTCGCGACCCTTGGAGTAATGAAATCGTCATGTGGGTAAAGGGCGGGGAGAATCCCCAGATCCCGGCGGGATTTACTAAAGAGTAAGACCCTCACCCGGCCACGCGCTTTCAGCGCGTGGCCACCCTCTCCCGCTTGCGGGAGAGGGGCGGGGTGAGGGAACGCCTTGCAATGATCCAATTGCGGGTGAGTACCACGTTTTACACCGCACCAACCTGACGCTGAAAATCGGCGCTGTCCCAATAGTCAACTCGGTGGGTAATTTTTCCATTCTCCACCCGGAAACGGAACATGCCGCGAATGCGAAAAGACTTCGCGCTATTGGGGACAGCGCCCGGCGCATTCCATTTACCCGTCATCACATAAGGCACAGCGACCCGCTCCCCGTCCACGATCAGATCTTCTATCTCATAGTGCAGTCCGGGAAATTCGGCGAAGAAGTCGGCCACGCGTTTGCGATAGGCGTCCCGCCCTTCCACATTCTGGCCCAGAGTGGACGTGTGTTCATTGATGAATGCTTCGCTGACACAGGCG
>JAYUHG010000015.1:0-2579 GCA_043767195.1 Gammaproteobacteria bacterium
AATTGCTGCGCTACACAGCCAGTTGCGCCGGACTTCGGCGCATCATCGTGCCGCTACCCGATATGCTGGCGCGTATTCAGGCGGCGCTGCTGGATTTCTGGCCCCTGGGCGCGTTCATGGAAAAACCATTCTCTACGGACAACTACCTGTCCGCGAAAGTGGACAGCACCTGCGTTTGCAATGACCTTGAGCTTCTGGGTATCCGGCCAACGGCGCTGGAAGCGGTGGTTCCTTCCTATCTTTCTCACACCGGTTCGCGGGCGCGCTATTACTTCTACCGTAGCCACACGGAACGGTAGTTTCCCCGCGCCACTAGTCCATGAAAATCTATCGCGTCGGTGGCGCCGTGCGGGACCGGCTGCTGGGTCGTCCGGTCCAGGATATTGACTGGGTTGTGGTGGGCGCGACCCCGGAAGCAATGACCGCCCAGGGATTCAAACCCGTGGGCAGCGACTTTCCCGTATTCCTGCATCCGGAAACCAAACAGGAATACGCCCTGGCGCGCACCGAGCGCAAGAGCGGTCGCGGCTACAAGGGCTTCACGGTCTACAGCGCGCCGGACGTGACACTGGAAGATGATCTGCGCCGGCGGGATCTGACCATCAATGCCATGGCCGAGGACGAACAGGGAAATCTCACTGACCCATTCAGTGGCCGCGCGGACCTGGAACAAAAAATCCTGCGCCATGTGTCCCCTGCATTCGTGGAGGACCCGCTGCGTGTGCTGCGTGTGGCGCGTTTCGCGGCACGATTTGATTTCACCCTGGCGCCGGAAACGCAGCAATTGCTGGGTGAGATGGCCGCCGCCGGAGAATTGAATGATTTGGTGCCGGAACGGGTATGGGCGGAAACCGAACGTGCCCTGGGGGAATCTCATCCGGTGCGTTTCTTCACCATGCTGCGGGACTGCGGCGCCCTGAAACAGGTGTTCCCGGAACTGGAAGCGTTGTTCGGGGTCCCCCAACCCGAGCGCCATCACCCGGAAATTGATACCGGCATACACACCATGATGGTGCTGGAGCAAGCCACCCACCTGACCGATGACGCCGCTACGCGCTTCGCCGCACTGGTGCATGACCTCGGCAAGGCGCTGACACCACCCTCGGAATGGCCCCGTCACGGCGGCCACGAAGAGTTGGGCGTTCAGGTCATCAATCAACTCTGTGACCGCTGCCGCATCCCCAATCGGTTCCGCGAACTGGCCATCATCGTCGCGCGCCATCATCTGGAGTGTCATCGCATTACCGAACTGCGCCCCGACACCATTCTGCGCAAACTGGAGGCCGCCGATGGCATCCGTCGCCCTGACAGATTTGAACAATTTTTGACCGCCTGTGAGTCCGACGCCCGCGGTCGTACCGGCTTTGAAAATCGTGACTACCCCCAAGCCGGGCTATGGCGCACAGCGCTGGCAGCGGCCCGGGATGCGGATTTCAGCGATCTGGATCTGCCACGATTGAAAGGGGAAGCGGCGGAGGCGGCGATCAGAAAGCGGAGGGTGGAGGAGATTGGGGATGCGATGAGTGGGGAATAGCTACAAGCCACAAGCTACAAGTTAAAAAAAGTAAAAAACCAACCCCAGCCCCAGCACCATTCGATACATCACATACGGCCCCATCCCGGTCCGATCAATAAACTTCACGAAATAATGGATGGCGATGTAAGCAGTAATTGCGGCGGACACGGCGACGGTGGTCATGGTCAGCCACGGGATCGGCGCGGTTCCCGTCAGCATGTGCAGTGTCTCCCAGGCGGCGGCCAGCAAGATTGCCGGGATGGAAAGCAGAAATGAGAAATTCACGGCGGCGCGGCGCTCCAGACCGAGAAATAATGCGGCGGTCATGGTGATGCCGGAGCGGGAAGTGCCTGGGATCACGGCCAGTCCCTGGGCAATGCCGATGATGATTACATCACGCCAGTTGAGCGTGGACTGAGCGCGGCTACGCTGGCCGAAATGATCCGCGCACCACAAGAGCGTGGCGTAAAACAGGGTTGTGTAACCGACCAATAACGGATCGCGAAATGTGGTGGCCACGGTGTCGCGCAGCAAAAGCCCGGAGACGATCACCGGCATGGTGCCAGCCGCAAGAAATCCCAACATGCGCCAACTGTGCCTGGCGGCATCCGTATTCTTCTGCGCCAGGCCACCGGCAATGTCGCGCACATCCCGGCGCAGAAACCAGCACACCGCGGCCAGCGTACCCACGTGGGCGGCCACATCGTGATTCAATCCCTGATCTTCCCAGCCGAACAGATGCGGCAACAGGATCAGATGGGCGGAGCTGGAAATGGGCAGGAACTCGGTGATGCCCTGCACGATGCCAAGAATGATGAAGTGGAAAAATTCCAAAGTGATGACTCCGATTGATGGTCTATTGTAGTCGCGGAACCGGACTAAAGCCGCTGACGATGATCCGGTCCGGAGAATCCACTCAGCGGCAGGGTTAGGTCCCGCGTCAACGCCATGACCTTGATGATTTCACCCATCTCCGCGGGTAACGTCAGCAACTGCACGTGCCGTGACAGAACTGCGCGGTTACGGGTATCGGCATCCACCAGACTGGCAGCCACCTGTTCAA
>JAYUHG010000016.1:0-2576 GCA_043767195.1 Gammaproteobacteria bacterium
GCAATTTTCCCCGCAGACCCGTGGCGCCGATAACGATGTCCACACCGCTTTGCAATTCCGCGTTGCAGAACGCCACCAATCCCCCACCCAACCCGCCAGCGGCGCCAGCGCCTTTCAAATTGCGCACATCCACACCCATTTGCTTTTTTATCAGATCACCGAAGTAGCGCAAATTGGCATCCAGAGTCTTGACCATGGCCGGTGTCGCCCCCTTTTGCGGCCCGAACACGTGGGCAGCACCCTTTGGCCCGCACAGCGGATTGTCTACATCGCACGCCACAATGATTTCTGTTTGCGCCAGGCGTTTGTGAACTCCGGACACATTGATTTGTGCGATGCGGCTCAACATGCCGCCCGCGACATGACCACTGATAGCAAGACCATGATCATCGCTAAACACCACGCCTAATGCCTGGGCCATTCCCGCGCCGCCATCATTGGTGGCCGACCCGCCGATACCGACAATGATGCGACGGGCGCCACGCTTCATGGCGTCCACGATCAATTCACCGGTACCGAATGTGGTGGTGCGCAGGGGATTTCGCTCCGCCCCTTTTACCAGGGGCAACCCTGAAGCTTCGGCCATTTCAATGACTGCGGTGACGCCGTCTTTGAGAATCCCGTAGCGGGCGTTGACTTTGGCGCCAGCGGGTCCAGTGACGCCGCGATGCACGAAGCGCCCGCCGGTGGCATCCACCAGGGATTGCACCGTGCCCTCGCCGCCATCGGCCATGGGTACGATCTCACAGTCTGCTTTGGGGAGCACACGGCGTACGCCCTGCTCGATGGCCTGGGCCACTTGCATGGCGGTAAGATTGCCCTTGAAGGAATCGGGTGCGATGACAATTTTCATTTGCTAGGGGCCAGAATTTAAGTCCTTGGGGCGTCGTACTGGCAGAAACCGGCATCCAGCAAAAAACTCTGGGCCCCGGCTTCCGCCGGGGTGACGGCGGAATATCCAACTTGCTTTGACACCAACTTGCCAATAAGTGTCTTAGTTTATCAGGTTGCCGCCGGCCAGTTCGGTCACCATGGCGGCAATGCCGTCCACCACCCTGGCCATGGCGTCATAGTCCAGGGTTCGGGGCACATCCCCCATATTGTGATAGCCATAATTCCGGAAATTCGCGGTATCAGTGATCATGACCCCGGGGTATCCGAACGCCCAATAAGAGGATTGGTCGCTGCGGCGCACATCCCGCACCAGCCACTGCGGCGCACTCAATCCTTCGGATGGAAACTGCCCGTGGCGCCGAAAGGAACCGATGCTTTGCGCCAATAAATCCCGGGAGTCCAGATTCGAAACAAAAGCAATGAAATTTGCCTCGCGCGGATAGAAGCGCCGGATACTGCGCGGATACCACTGACTCTTCGCTTTCGAGCTGTAATAGCCAATCATCTCCAGGGAGAACATGCCGATCACATTCTCATTGCGGTCAAAGGATCGGCGCGCGCTGACACGGCTGCCCATGTCATCATTGCCGAAGAATGGCCATTCTTCGTTGGCGAAGGCAATCAACCGCACCGACTTCCTCAGTGGCCGGTGACGCAGCAAACGCGCCAGCTCCAACAGGCCGGCAACGCCGGAGGCATTGTCGTCAGCTCCCGGCGTCATGGTCTCCGTATCGTAATGGGCGCCCACCACAATGATCTCGTCACGCCGTTCACGCCCGTACAGATCCACGACAATATTGCGGAAGCCGTCATCGAATATTTCCGGACTGGGCACCAGTTCCATGGCCTCAAACTGCGCGCTGATGTAGTCCGCCGCCTGATCCAGCTTGTTGCGCTGAAACTTGTGCCTTTCACCGATGTCCTGCGCCAGCACCAGCACATGACCTTGCAAGCGATCACGCAGCGCCTGCTGCTCTTGTGTCAAGGGTGGTAACGCGCCAGGGTAGGAACTGCCCGGCATGGATATGCAATAAAACAGCAGCGCGCCGATGCCGCCAATGGTCAGCGCAGCCAATGCCAAAGCGCCACGCAACAACTCTTTCAGGGTTGCTGCCGGTGTCTTCTCCGTGGCGCGGCGTGAACCGGTCACGGCTTATCAGGGTCTGGCCACAAAGGCGCGTACACAACCCTGTCTCCCACTGACACGCCCAGAAATCCCGCCATACCGCCATTGATCTCCAGCAAGGCGCGCACGGGTCTGCCGGAGCGCATGCTCTTTTCCGACAACGGTTCCGCATCGCGCTCGATCTTGATGATCTTACCCGCTGAGTCAATGAAGAGGATATCCAGGGACAGCAGGGTATTTTTCATCCACATCGCCACGTCCATGGCGGGCTGGTACAGAAACAACATGCCATGCTTCTCAGGCAGTTTGTCGCGGAACATCAAACCCTGGCGCTTCTCCGCCGGCGTCCCCGCAACTTCCACCTGAAATACGAAGCGCTTTCCCGCTTGGGTGAGCAGCGCCAGTTCCGCGCGTACCGGCTCGGTGACACCGGTGACCGGCCCCGTATCCGCGCAGGCATTCAGCGACAGCAGCGCAAATACAGCCAGTGCCAGCGGCGCGCTTCGCCATCCCCGTTTTACTATCCGCATAACCTCAACCGGAAGACAGCAGATTT
>JAYUHG010000017.1:0-6080 GCA_043767195.1 Gammaproteobacteria bacterium
GGCGAGGACTCCAATAACCGCACCCTGATTGGCGCTGGCCCCGGCCTGCGCTGGGATGTGAGTCGCGGCTTGCGGGCAGAGTTCTATTGGGCGGCGGCAAATCGGGATCTGGGTTTCGAGAAGAAAGACATCCAGGATCGCGGCATTCATTTTCAGCTTGGATATCAAACAGATTTTTGAGGTTGTCGTGAAAATGGGGTCGGAGTGAATTAAATTGGTGCATCATTACAAGCGCGTGAATCGCGCACAGGCCGCTGCACCAACTTAATTCACTCCGACCCCATTTTTACATGCCACAGCGCTACAAAATCGTCGGTCTTTGTTTCCTCGCCGCCGTTATCTGTTATCTGGATCGCGTCAATATTTCCGTTGCCGTGATCCCCATGCAGGCGCAGTTTGGCTGGTCCGATTCCATGAAAGGACTGGTGCTGTCATCGTTTTTCGTCGGTTACATGATCATGCAGGTTCCCAGCGGCTGGCTTGCCAATCGTGTTGGCGGGGTCGTGGTGCTGGGCGTGGCCGTGATCTGGTGGTCGGTATTCACTATGTTGACGCCGGTGGCCGCCCTGATTTCCCTCCCGGTGCTGATCCTGACCCGAATTGCGCTGGGTCTGGGCGAAGCCGCCACTTTCCCCGCCGCGTATTATTTGTTCAGTCGCTGGGTGCCGGAGCGGGAACGCTCCCGGTCAGTGGCATTCCTGTTGAGCGGGGTGCCGTTGGGGACTTTGGTCGCATTGCTTGGTAGCGGCTGGCTGGTGGAAAGATTCGGCTGGCCCTCCGTGTTCTATGGCTTCGGTCTGTTGGGACTGCTATGGGCTGCCGTATGGTTCCTCGTTGCCCGTGATGATCCGTCCCGGCATCCGCTTATCAACCCGCGGGAACTGGCTTTGTTGCCGCCGCCACGGACGGCTACGGTCGCCATTCCCTGGCGTGTGCTGTTGTCAAAACCCGCTGTGTGGGCATTAATCATTAACCATTTCTGCAGCAATTGGGTGCTCTATATTTTGCTGGCGTGGTTGCCCAGCTATTTCCATGATACCCAGGGCATATCGGTGACCGGGGCCGGGTTCTACGCCGCCGCGCCCTGGTTGACCATGTTCGTGATGGTGAACGTGGCCGGATGGATTGCGGATCGGCTGCGCGCCGCTGGTGTCAGCTTGATTCGCGTACGCAAGATTATGCAATCGGTGGGTCTGCTGGGGTCCGCCGCGGCACTGCTGGCGGCACAGGGCACGCAATCCTTGTCTGGCGCGGTGTTGTGCATGTGCGCGGCATTGGGATTTCTCGCCTGCACCTGGTCGGGGTGGGCGCCCAATCATCTGGAAATTGCGCCGCGCTACGCTGACATTCTTATGGGCGTGTCCAACACCTTTGGCACCGTGCCGGGCATCATCGGGGTGGCGGTGGCCGGCTGGCTCGTGGATATGACCGGGAGCTATAGCGCGATTTTCGTGCTGGTGGCGGTGATTAACCTGATTGGCACCGCGGTGTGGATCGCCTTCGCCTCCGGTGATCGAATCATTGACTGATTATTTCAGCCAGCCCTTACGCTTGAAATACCAGTAGGGCGCTACACCGGACAACACCATGATGCATAGCGCAATGGGATAACCCATGGGCCAGTTCAGCTCCGGCATCAGGTCGAAGTTCATGCCATAGATACTTGCCACCAGGGTCGGCGGCAGAAATACCACGGCGGCGATGGAAAATATTTTGATGATCTGATTCTGTTCGATATTAATGAACCCCTGGGCCGCGTCCATGAGGAAGTTCACTTTTTCAAACAGAAAATTCGTGTGCGCCATGAGTGTATCCAGGTCGCGTAACACCTCCCGCAGCGCTTCAACTTCCGCCGGATGATGACGAATGTGCCGGATGAGAAAGGAAAGCGAGCGCTGGGTATCCAGCACGCACAGACGCAATTTGCCGTTGCTGTCTTCCAGGCGCGCCAGTTGACCAATGGCGTTTTCCATGGAAGCGGACACATCTTCGAGAACCAGATGACTGATGATCTGGGATTCCAGATGCAGGTCTTCCAGGGTATCGGCCAGATTTTCCACCTTCTGATCGAGCAGTGTCGCCATGATGGCCACCGCCGATCCCGCCTCCACCTGGCGGCGCCGGGCGCGCATGCGATACAAGCGAAAGTCCGCCAGCTCCACATCCCGCAGTGTCAGTAGTTGATCCGGGCGCAACGTGAAGGCGACGGTGGTGGTTTCGTGCCGGCCCTCGGTCTGATACAGATACGACGAATGCACATGGATGCCCTGATCGTCGGTGAAGTAGCGCGCTGAGGCTTCAATCTCCTCCACTTCGTCCGCGTCCGGCAGGCTGGCGGGGTAGAGGGAGTCAATCGCCTGGCGTTCAGCCTCAGTGGGTTCCTGCAGATCAATCCAGGCGGCCGCGCGCAACTGCGGCTCCCGCAATTCCTGGGGCGGGATTTCCACCGGGCAATTCCCGGAAACATTGAAGGCGCGCAGCATGGTTCCATAGGATAGCCCACCCGTGAGCGCGATACATCTATGTTAGTATTTGAGCCGGTGACCCCGCCGGTCGTCCCGCGGCGCGAAGTTGTGAACCCCGTCAGGCCCGGAAGGGAGCAGCGGTAACGATGGATGCGGGTGCCGGGAGCGGAACGGTGTGGGTCGCCCTTTCCAACCCATCGCCACAAGACAATTACTCTGGCCATGACGACGCAGATCACTTTCTCCACAATCCTCGACACGGTTGCCATTACATGAGCTATCAGGTTCTGGCAAGAAAATGGCGGCCACGATCATTCGCGGACATGGTCGGGCAGGGGCATGTGTTGCAGGCGTTAATCAACGCCCTGGATTCGGGCCGCTTGCACCATGCATATTTGTTCACCGGCACCCGCGGTGTGGGCAAGACCACCCTGGCCCGCATCGTGGCCAAGTGCCTGAACTGTGATGACGGCGTCACTTCCACGCCCTGCGGTACCTGCAGCGCCTGCATCGGAATTGATGAAGGCCGCTTCGTGGATATGATTGAAGTGGACGCGGCCTCCCGCGCCAAGGTGGACGAAACCCGCGACCTGATGGATAACGTGCAGTACGCCCCGGCAGCGGGCCGCTTCAAGGTATATCTGATTGACGAAGTACACATGTTCTCCAATCACAGCTTCAATGCCCTGCTGAAGACCCTGGAAGAGCCGCCGCCCCATGTGAAGTTTCTGCTGGCCACCACGGAACCAAAAAAGTTGCCGGTGACGATTTTGTCCCGCTGTCTGCAATTTAATCTCAAGCATCTCGGTCCGGATCAGATTGGGGCGCAACTGAAAAAGATTCTGGAACTGGAAAGCGTGAGCGCCGATGTCCGTTCCGTGCAGTTGCTGTCCCAGGCCGCCGCCGGCAGCATGCGCGATGCCCTGAGTTTGCTGGATCAGGCCATTGCCTTCGGCAGTGGCGCGTTGCGCGAGGAACAGGTGCGCGAGATGCTGGGCAGCATAGACAGTGTGGAGATAATGGGCCTGTTGCAGGCTCTCGCCACCGGCGACGCGCAGGCTCTGCTGGCCCGCGCCGCGCGCATCGCCGAACACAATCCCGACTACGAAGGCATCCTGGCGGAATTAATTGCCCGATTGCACGACATAGCATTGGTGCATTTGCTTCCCGACGGCGGCGGACCCGGGGATGAAGACATCATTCGATTGGCCCCATTGTTTCGTCCCGAAGATGTGCAACTTTGTTACCAAATAGCGTTGTTGGGTCGGCGCGATCTGGCCTCCACGCCGGACCCGCGTATTGGTTTTGAAATGACGCTGGTGCGCATGCTGGCGTTCCGGCCCGGTGGCGCGGATGTTTCGGTGCATTCCGGCGCTGCGCAGGTGGCTTCTGTGTCCAATCAGATTCCTTCGGCGTTGCCATCGGCCACAGCCCGGATGGCGGAGGCCCCGCGGGAATCGGCCATGAGCGGGGATTGGCAGCAGGTTATTGATGAGATGGCGCTGGCCGGCCTGGTCAAGGAACTGGCCGGCCATTGTGTCTTGCACGAACGGACCCATGACCGCGTACATCTGGTGTTGTCACCAAGCCAGGAACATTTGCTCAAAACCACCCAGAAGGAGCGTTTGCAGGATGCCCTGCGTACCCGCTTCGGACCCGGCATCAAACTGGTCATCAGCGTGGAGCAGCCGCAAAAGGAAACTCCCGCGGAGCGGCGCAAGCGGGATGAACGGGAATCCCAGGCCGCGGCCCTGGCCAATTTGCGTACCGATCCCAATGTCCAGGCCCTGGTGACGGCTTTCGATGCCACATTGGACGAATCCACGGTACGACCGCAGCGATGAATATCCAGTTCGACAATATTCTGAAACAGGCGCAGCAGGTGCAGGAGCAAATGCAGCGCGCCAAGGATGATGTGGCACGGATTGAGGTGCAGGGGGAAGCAGGCGCCGGCATGGCCAAGGTCATCATGACCGGCAACCACGATATTCGCCGGGTCGAGATTGAACCGGCGCTGCTGAGCGGCGACAAGCAAGTGCTGGAGGATCTCATTGCCGCCGCGGTCAACGACGCCAATCGGCGTGTGGAAGCCGCCACCCAGGAACGCATGTCAAAAGTCGCCGCCGGCATGGGACTGCCGCCGGGGTTCAAACTGCCGCTGTGATCCCATTGCCGGTGTGGCAAGGATCTGGTCCGATGGTGCGGGTCTGAGGGACGCCACCATGGCGGAATCCAATCTTCTCTCCGCGCTGGTTGATGCCCTGCGTTGTATGCCGGGCATTGGCCGAAAATCAGCGCAGCGTATTGCCTATCATCTCCTGCAACGGGACCGGGATCGGGCGCGCCGCCTGGCGGCTGTATTGCAAAGCGCCATGGATCAAATCGGTCACTGCCGGCGTTGCCGCACCTTCTGCGAAACCGAATTGTGTGACGTGTGTACCAGCGGCAAGCGTGATCAGACCTTGCTTTGCATCGTGGAAAGTCCGGCCGATGTGCAAGCCGTGGAGGAGGCCGGCTATCGCGGCCTGTATTTCGTACTCATGGGTCACTTGTCCCCGCTGGATGGCATCGGCCCTGAAGACCTGGGCCTGGATCAACTGGATGAGCTACTCGCGGAGCCTGGCCGGAAGCTCGAGGAGGCCGGCGCGGCGGCCGTGATGCCGCTCGGCGCGCCGATCGGCTCGGGCCTCGGCATTCAGAATCCCAACAACATCCGCATCATCAAGGAACAAGCGACGGTGCCGGTGATTGTCGATGCGGGTGTCGGCACCGCGTCTGATGCGTCGGTGGCGATGGAACTCGGCGTCGATGGCGTGTTGATGAATACGGCAATCGCCGGCGCCGGTGATCCGGTGATGATGGCGCGCGCGATGAAGCTGGCAGTCGAGGCGGGACGGCTGGCCTTTTTCGCGGGGCGCATCC
This sequence comes from Gammaproteobacteria bacterium, assembly GCA_043767195.1. Lineage (GTDB taxonomy): Bacteria > Pseudomonadota > Gammaproteobacteria > Eutrophobiales > Eutrophobiaceae > 2-02-FULL-61-13. The sequence goes on from JAYUHG010000017.1 coordinate 5,388, forward strand.
CGCGAAAGTCGTACGCGACCGCAAGCAGCCCGACCGAGGGACGAATCAGCCGCTAAATCCCGGCCACTGGCGATCCCGCTCGGATACCAGCGTGGGTTCGAACGGCCATTCGATCTTGAACGCCGGATCGTCCCAGCGCACACCTGACTCGGACGCCGGCACCCATGGAGACGACGCGTGGTAGAACGCCTCGGTGTCGTCGGTGAGCGTGAGGTAGCCGTGCGCGATGCCTTCCGGCATGTAGAGCATGCGCCGGTTGTCGGCGGTCAACTCCACCGCATCCCACTGTCTAGAGGTCGGTGAATCTTCCCGCAGATCGACGATCACGTCGAGCAGGGCACCGCGGGTCGCCCTGACGATCTTGGCCTGAGCGTGGGGCGCCTTCTGGAAGTGCATGCCCCTCAGGGTGCCGCGCTTGTGATTGAAAGCGAGATTGAGCTGCGCGAGCGCGGGGTTCATGCCGCGCTCGGCGAGCTCGCTGGGCAGCCAGGTCATCGCGAAGAAACCTCGCTCGTCGGGAATCGGCGTAATGTCGATCACCCAGGCGCCGTGGATTCGCGACGGCGTGTAGATCACAGCCGGAAGATGTTCTCGCGCGTCACGCCCTTCAACGAGTTGCGCGTGTCGACCAGCACGTTGAAGTTACGCACCATCGCCGCGTAGTCGAATGCCTTGTGGTCGGTGATGATCACG
>JAYUHG010000018.1:0-2568 GCA_043767195.1 Gammaproteobacteria bacterium
CCGCCTTAATCTTTCATCCTCTATGCAGAATTCACCGTATCCTGACCCCAACAACACTATGCAGACACGTGCTCACTTAGTATTGGCGCTGGTCCTGGCGGTAATCGCCGCCGGCGCCGGGGTATTCGTGGCGCGTCAGACTGCGTCCCCACCAGCAGGCACCATCGAGGGCCTGCTATGGCCCAACCCCAAGATTCTGGCTCCATTCAATGTTGTTGATCAGAACGGGCAGCCGTTCACCAATGACAATCTCACCGGACGATGGTCGCTGCTGTTTTTCGGTTTCACCCATTGCCCCGATATCTGCCCTGTGACACTGTCGGTGCTGGCGCAGGCAAAACCGGGTTTGGCGACCGCCGCAGGTGCGACCCCAGTGCAAATCATATTTGTTTCCGTGGACCCGGAGCGCGACGCGACGCCACAACTGGCCGAGTATGTGCGCTATTTCGATCCGGGCTTTCTCGGTCTGGGCGGCACTGTGGATCAGATCCGGGCCTTAACCTCCCAGTTGGGGGTGGCATTCTTTCATGGCACTCCCACTCCCGCCGGCGACTACAGCGTGGATCACAGCGCCGCGGTGTTTGTCATTGATCCACAGGCGCGCTTTGTGGGTGTGCTATCCGCGCCGCACCAAGCCGAGTCAATGACTGCCCGCTTCCAGGCCATCGCGGACTTCATCGGACAGGCTGGCCAATGAACATATTCATGTGTCGTTGGAAGAAAAGTAAATACGGGCTGACCTTCATCCTCGTCTGCATGTTGTCCAGTCTGCCGCTGCCCGCCGGGGCCGCGGACATAACCGCAACGGACCTGTGGATCAGCGCCGCCCCGCCGGTGGTGCGCGTCAATGCCGGATATATGAAACTGACGAATAACGGCACAGACGGCGTAATCCTCGTGGGCGCCGAATCGCCACGCTTCGCCCGTATTGAAATGCATCTCAGCGAAATGAAAAGCGGCACCTATGCCATGCATCGGCAGTATTCTCTGCTACTGGAAGGCGGCAAATCGCTAACCTTCGCACCTGGCGGGCTGCATCTCATGTTGTTTGATGCCACTCAGTCGCAGAAACCAAAGGAGAAGATCCCGTTAACGCTGATCTTTGCCGACGGCTTGCGCATTGCAGTGAAGGCAGAAGTACGCCCACTACAGTCGGGCGCCGGGCATCACAACCACTGACACCGAGTCTCAGCACAATATGACTCATTCTCTGCCCGTAGCCGCGCAACAGGTGCTGCCACATCACGCACTGACCGCGCTGGTGTACCGCCTGACGCACTGCCGCGCAACCTGGGCCAAGAATCTGCTCATCCAAAATTTCTGCCGGCTATATCAGGTGGATATGACCGAGGCTGAACAAAGCAATGCCACCGCTTACCCGACATTTAACGATTTTTTCATCCGCGCCCTGCGCCCCGGCGCGCGCCCCATAGATCCGGCCCCGGACGCTTTAGTCTCCCCGGTGGATGGCAGGGTCAGCCAGATAGGTCGAATAGAAAACGGGATGGTGTTGCAGGCCAAGGGCCGTAAATATTCCGTGGCTGCGCTGCTAGGCGGTACGGCAGCGGAAGCCGAGCGCTTTTCCGGCGGCAGTTTCGCCACGCTCTATCTGGCGCCCCACAACTACCACCGCATTCACATGCCCTGCGCCGGACACCTGCGCCACATGCGCTATGTGCCTGGGCGCCTGTTCTCCGTGAACGAAATCAGCGTCGCCGACATTGACCAGTTGTTTGCCCGCAATGAACGCCTGGTGTGCAGCTTCGATGCAATGGGCCAGATGATCGTGTGCCTGGTGGGGGCGCTGTTCGTCGGCAGCATGGAGACCACCTGGCATGGGCCGGTCACCCCTGCGCGGGAACGCCGTGTGACAGACTTTGATTACAGTGACTCCGCTGCTGCACGCCAGATTGCGAGGGGCGAGGAAATAGGCCGCTTCAACATGGGTTCCACCGTGATCCTGCTGTTTGAGGAAGGTCAGGTGGAGTGGGATGCCGGCCTCGCGCCGGGGTCGGAAGTGCGGGTCGGGCGGAGGATGGGAAGGATGGTTAATCCCGGTAGGTAGTAGTTGGTAGGTGGGGAAAACCAATATGAGTGCTGGTCATGGCCTTCGGGCGTCGGCATAACGCTCAGCATCAGCGGCGGCGCGCGGCGCCGACCGCTGCATTGCGTTGTTATGCCGCGCTGTTCGCATCCTCGGTCTTGTAGGTCTCAGCAAGAGCCGCATGCAGCTCCCGCATCCCTTCGCTCCCAGGCTGGTCGGCAAGCGTCTCAACTTCGAAGCCCAGACAAATCTCGATGTCCTTCTGCGAAAGATAGTTGCCGTGGATCAGCACTTCGCGGATCTGGTCGGCGGCATCCGGATACTCGCGCTCGTCGGGGTCGTGGTTCTGTAACAGGAACTCCTGGTAACAGTGCTCGATGACCGGCTTCGAGTGGGTTTGAATCTCGGCCACCACACGCAGGATTTCGGTAGTGGGTCAGTTTGTCATCCCGAACGAGCGAAGCGAGGAGGGATCTTGCTGAAACGGCAAGATTCCTCCCTCCGGTCGGAATGACAAATTCAAA
>JAYUHG010000019.1:0-2567 GCA_043767195.1 Gammaproteobacteria bacterium
GCAGGAAATTCCACTGATTCAGGTTTATTATCGCAACTTCGGCAGTCATGCGCCGGACGCTTTGATGCATGAGACCGTGGCGCTTGATGCCAGGCTGAACTTGGCACGGCGCTCAGCAGCTTAGGGGATAACTACAACGAGGAGGAGCCATGAACGAAATCACGCAAACAGGCAAAGAAGAACAAAACTGGGCAATGTATTGCCACATGTCGGCGCTGGTGGGATTTATTATCCCATTGGGCAATGTGCTCGGACCGCTGGTGATCTGGCTGATGAAGAAAGATACGATGCCGCAGGTGGATATCCACGGCAAAGAGGCGCTGAATTTTCAGATCACCGTATTGCTGGCATTTATTGTCAGTCTGGTTCTGACCGTGGTCCTGATTGGTTTTCTGCTGATGCCGATAGTCGGAATTGGGGCGCTGGTGATGACCATCATGGCGGCGATTAAGTTATCAAACGGCGATCTCAGTTACCGTTACCCCTTTGCACTGCGCCTGATCAAGTAAGCATGGCGTACAGCCAGGGAACGGCGTGAATAATCAAGCTCCAAACTCCAGGGTGGGCACGTCTAAACCGGCTGTTATCGTGTCTCCCACCCTGGAGATCGCCACATTGCGCAAGGTGACGTGGCGCCTGCTGCCGTTCCTGTTACTGCTCTACATCATCTGCTGGCTGGACCGCGTCAATGTCGGCTTTGCCGCGTTGCAGATGAATCAGGATCTCGGCTTCAGCGCCTCGGTGTACGGACTTGGCGCCGGGATATTCTTCGCCGGCTATGCGCTGTTTGAAATCCCCAGCAATCTGATCCTGGCCCGGGTCGGCGCCCGGCGCTGGATCGCCCGCATCATGGTGACCTGGGGTCTGATCTCCACCTGCATGATGTTTGTCCATGACACCACCAGTTTCTATCTGCTGCGCTTTCTGCTCGGCGTGGCCGAGGCTGGATTCCTGCCGGGAATTCTCTATTACCTGTGCGACTGGTATCCCGGCGCCCAACGGGCCAAAGCCGTGGGCTGGTTCATGGCCGCGATTCCATTGTCTATTGTCGTCGGTGGCCCCGTGGCCGGCATCTTACTGGGCATGGATGGCATACTCGGCCTGCGCGGCTGGCAGTGGTTGTATCTGGTGGAAGGCGCCCCGGCATTTCTTCTCGGCTTCGTAGTGTGGGCGTGGCTGCCGGACAATCCGACCCAGGTGCGCTGGTTGAATGACGAAGAACGCGCCTGGCTGTATGAAAAAATTCGCACCGAACAACGCGAGGCGCACGAACGCCATGGCGTCGGCTTGCGTCAGGCGTTGCTGCATCCCACCGTCTGGGCGCTGGCCTTGATCATGTTCACATGCCAGTCCGGCAGTTATGGCTTGACCCTGTGGCTGCCGCAAATCCTGAAAGCACTCTCGGGTTTGAGCGACCTATGGGTAGGCATGATCTCCGCGCTGCCGTATGTGGCGGCGGCCATCGGCATGGTCCTTATCGGCGCCAGTTCGGATCGCAGCGGCGAGCGTTTTTATCACATCGCTGTGCCGAGTCTGGTGGCGGTGCTGGGATTCGTTGCCAGCGCATGGCTGACGACACCCATCCCGGCCATGATCGCGCTCACCGTAGCCGCCGTGGGCGATCTGGGCAGCCGCGGCCCGTTCTGGGCGCTGCCCGGAAAATTTCTCACTGGCAGTGCCGCCGCCGGGGCGATTGCCTTGATAAACACAGTGGGATCCGTGGGCGGATTCGTCGGACCCTACGCCGTCGGAGTAGTAAAAGAAGCCACCGGCAATTACACCGGCGGGTTGATGTTCCTCGCAGGACTATTGTTGCTCGGTGCCATTGGGACGCTACGCCTGCGGAGCGCTGCAGTTCTGAGATAACCAGAAAACCGCGGTTGCCACGCCTGCTACAGAAGTCTTTGATATTCGCAATTCAATAACTTCGCCAACTTCCGCGCCAACACCTTCCCCATTGGGCGGCGATTGTGCTCCATTTCTGATACATGGTGCCGGAGGATCCCAGCCTTGCTGGCAAGTCGCGCCTGCGTAAGACCAGCACGATGGCGATAAGCGCTAAGAAAGTAACCTGGTGTCTGGTAGTAGGCCCCGTGCCTCCGTTTCACATCTGCATGCACAATCTGCACGGGAAACCTGTCGTCGTCGGCATACTTGTCGAGGGCCGCCCTGATCGCCGCTTCAATTCGCATTCTTGCCACGCCCGCCGCGGGACGCAGCACGACCTGCGCTACTTCATGGTCAATTCTGACTGGTTCATTCATCTGTACGCGTCACGCCTGTGTCCGATGTAAAAGACTTCGATCTCCAATTCGCTTTCTCGCATGACGCGATATCGCATCCGGTAACGGTATGTCAGTCGCATACGATACTCGTCCCTGTCCATACGCTTGATGTCCCAACCTGTCGGCATCGGCCCATGAGGCATGCTCCGGGATCCGTTGACACCGCCTTAAGCTAACATCGCTCGCTTCTCAAACTCCATCGGGCTCATTCCGCCGAGCGTCGAATGCCGGCGCCGGAGATTGTAAAAGCCTTCGATGTAATCAAACAGATCGGCCTTGGCA
>JAYUHG010000020.1:0-2560 GCA_043767195.1 Gammaproteobacteria bacterium
GCGCCATCTCCCGGAAGATAGTGGCAAAGGACACATGTTCTCCGTTCAGGATGTAATTCTCGCCGCTGGGGCCCCGCTCCACCGCCGCAATGTGCGCCCGCGCCACCTCGGCCACGTGATTAACCGGTACTGACCCCGGTGGGATCAGCGCCAGCTTGCCGGCCTTGATGACGCTAAATACGCTGCCCCAGACACTGGTGTCATAGGGCCCGAATACCGCGCACGGGTTGATAATCACCGCGGACAATCCCTCCCGGACACCCTGCCGCACTTCCTCCTCGGACAACCATTTACTGCGTTCATAATTGATCCAGGATTTCATCGCCGTACTCTGCGACTGCTCCGACAGCGGTCCGTCCTGACGGGCATAGGCCGACGCGGTGGAGGTAAGCACAAACCGCCTTGCTCCTTTCCGGCGCGACGCGTTCACCAGGTTGCGGGTACCCACCACGTTTGTCGCGGTCTGCGTCGCGTCGTGCCGGGACCATGAACTGGTGTCCGCTGCCACATGAAACACTGCGTCCACGCCTGCCGGCACTGCCAGCTCCAGGGAACCGGCATCATTCAAATCACCGACCTTGAGCTGTACCGGGTGGCGGCGCAGATATTTAAGATCCGACGACGCGCGATGCAGGCACGTAACGTCCCATCCCTGGCTTACCAACTCGTTGACCAGGTTGATGCCCACAAACCCGGTCCCGCCTGTCACAAACGCAGTTTTCACATCACTCTCCGCTTTCCGCACGGCAAACTAGCACTGCGACATCAGAAAATGCTTGGAGGAAATTCAGTTTCCAGCTTTTTTTTGCTGTCCCGAACCTGCCTGGAAAGATATGTGCTTTAATTGCTGCCACGCGCATGCCGGCCGGTGGCGCACATCACATCGAGGAGTTCATGCCCATGTCCGCAGCGCCAGAGACCCTGAACCGACCCCGCCCTGCGCCGGAGCTGCCGGAAAACAACCCCGTCCAGCGTTTGAATAATGCGGTGCCGGTCGAGGGCCAGGACGGGGTATTCAGCCAATCGTGGTTTCCCATCTGCCTGTCCGATGAACTCGCTGTGGGTCAGGTGCGTGGCGAGGCATTTTTGGGCGGTAAAGTAGTGGTCTATCGGGGCACCGATGGGGTGGCGAGAGTCATGAGCGCATTCTGTCCGCATGTCGGTGCCGATTTGTCCGTGGGCTGCGTAGTGGAAAACCGGCTGCAATGCGCATTTCATCATTGGGAATACAATCCACAGGGCGCTTGCGTCAAAACCGCCATTGGTGATCCGCCGCCACCCACCGCGCGGCTGTTCAAGTTCCCGACAGCGGAGCATTACGGGGTGGTGTGGGCCTTCAACGGCAACAAACCGCTCTGGGATCTGCCAGACTTTGATCACAGGTCCGATTCCCTGCGCTTCCGCTGCTATCGCTTCCCGGAGCCGTTCCTGTGCGATCCTTGGGTGTTTGCCGCCAATACGCCGGACATGCAGCACGTCAAGGTGGTACACAACGCGCAATTTTCCACGCCGGATCCCCACGATATCGTCAACTGGGATCAATGGGGCTTTCGTTACCCGATCATCGCCGCCCATCAGGGCGGTGTGCCCATTGAGTGGATGGTGGCTATCCGCGGCACCAGTCTGTTCTGGCAGGAAGGGCCGTATGGGGATTTCTGGCTCGGTGGCATGGTGGGGTTCGGCCTGCCGCGGCCGGGCCAGCATGAGGTATTTGCCATCCTGGCGCTGGACCCAGGGCAATGCGGTGACACGGACCGTGAGCAGACACTGGACGCCCGTTTCCAGGTGGCGGAACAGCTCATGCACCGCACTATTAATGAGGACAAGAACATTCTCAATACGATCCATTATTGTCCCGGCACCCTGACACGGGGAGATCGTACGCTGGCCAAATACCTCCAGTTTCTGCGGGATTACCCTCGTGCGCACCCTTCGGGACCGTTTATTACCTGAATTCCAGCGGCAACCGGTGGGCAAGGAATTTTGTTCAAGACCGGACGCACCCATTGCCACAAGATTCAAGGCACAGACAGGTTGCCATGACCAAATCCAGCCGCGGCAAGATCACACTCTGCTTCATTGAGGCCGACGGCCGGAGGCGCACCGTGGCCGCAGTCGCCGGCAATACGGTTATGAACGCCGCGGTGGATCATGGCGTCATCGGCATTGAGGCAATCTGTGGCGGGTCGTGCAGTTGTGGCACCTGTCATGTGTATGTGGATGCGCCGTGGCTGGAAATCGTTGGACCCCCCCAGGACGATGAATTGCAATTGTTGTCGGCACTGGATGGCAAACACGACGACAGCCGCCTGGGATGTCAGATCAAGGTCAGTCGCGAGATGGATGGCATGACATTGCGCATCCCCGCGGCAACATAATCAGCCTGCATGAGGAATACCGATGCGCCCGAAAAAGAAACCTGAAGCAGAAACCGGCGGTTTGTCCGACTGGATACCGGCCGCCGGTCGCCCGTCCCAGCCGCGCCGTTCCGCGAAAAAGATGTTGAATGAAGGCGAAGACGGGCTGTTTACCCAGTCATGGTTCGTGGTGTGCCAGTCCG
>JAYUHG010000021.1:0-2553 GCA_043767195.1 Gammaproteobacteria bacterium
GCGCCATGATTTGTTGCTCTGAGCCGGATAAGGTGCGCCGCAGCAACGGGCTATCCATCACGGCTTGCTGCAGTTCCCGAAATGACCAGCCCTCAATGATGGTCATTTGGCGTTGTATCACCTGGCCTGAGACCAGCAGGTCAAGCAGTGCTCGAGGGGTCGTGCCCGGTGGTATGGCGTATTCCCCGGCCTTGATTTGTCGGGCGCGATCCGTTCGCCGTGCCTCGATCTCGAAATAGACCGGTCGTTGCATCCAGCCCCGGCGCTGAAGCTCCATGCTCAGGGTGCGCAAATTGGTGCCCGGCGGCACTTGCAGCACTTCTTGTTCGGTAATGCTAAGCGGCTGGTTCAGTTGCCGCTCCATGTCCTGCCACAACCACGCGACCGCCGCGACTGCACCAATCATCAATAACAATGCCGGCAGCAGGATGCGACTCATGGGGGCGTGATGCAGTCTGCGTCCAGCAGTGTCTGCGCCAGCCGTTGCGCAACATCCGTTGCGCCAAACTTATGATCGCCGACGTCGCGCACTGGCCAGACACCGATGATGCTGTTGGTAAAGAATATTTCATCCGCGGCCAATATCTCAGCGCGCTCGATGCGCCGGACACTGGCTTCCAGTCCCATGGAGTCAGCACGCTTGAGTATTTCTTGCCGAATGATTCCGTTTACGCCGCATTGCCTTAGATCCGGTGTCAGCAGCAGTTTGCCACGGCGCAGGAAAATGTTGCTCATGGTGCCCTCAATGATGGCGCCGGAGGTGTCCGCGACGATTCCCTCCGGGCAACCGGTGCCGGCGATCTCATTGCGCGCCAGCACCTGTTCCAAACGATTGAGATGTTTAATTCCGGCTAGTGCCGGTTGTTGGGCAAGGGTAAATTGACAAAAAACCGCGTTAATACCCTCAGTCCGGTAGTTCGCCGGATATACCGGCCAGGGATGAACTGAGACGATGCGCGCAGGCATCGGCTCCGGTGGTGATTGATATCCCCGACCACCCACCCCGCCCGTGACAATGATCTTCAGCACTGCGCGCGACTGATCCGCGACAATGTGTACGGACTCGGCGGCCAGGGCCCCCATGTCCGGCTCCGGCAATCCAAGCGTGCGGCAGCCGACAGCCAGTCTATGGAGATGGGCATCCAGGCACAGGGGCCGGGCATCCATGACCGCGATGGTTTCAAATACCCCATGGCCATACTGGAGCCCGCGGTCCAGTGCCTGAATATGTGTGCCGGGACGACCGTCAATGAGGATCATGTCCGCCCCTGGCCGTTACGGCGCGGGATGCTATTGCACCCGGCGCAGAATCAGCGAACCGTTGGTGCCACCGAAGCCGAATGAATTGGAGAGAACCACATCCATGGGCATCTGGCGCGCCTGATGGGGAACGTAATCCAGATCGCAGGCGGGATCCGGGTTATCCAGATTAATAGTCGGCGGCGCCACCTGATCGCGCAGTGCCAGCGCGCAAAATACCGCTTCCACCGCCCCCGCCGCCCCCAATTGATGACCGATCATGGATTTCGTAGAACTGACGGCAACATGCCGCGCGTGATCGCCGAACACCCGTTTTACGGCGTTGTTTTCCACGGCGTCGCCGGCGGGCGTGGAAGTGCCATGGGCATTGATGTAATCAATCTGATCCGGATTCAATCCGGCATCCTTCAGCGCGTTGATCATGCAACGGGCGGCGCCATCGCCGTTCTCCGATGGTGAAGTCATGTGGTATGCATCACCGCTCATGCCGAATCCGGCCACCTCCGCATAGATGCGCGCGCCGCGGCGTCGGGCGTATTCAAATTCTTCCAGCACCACGGCGCCGGCGCCGTCGCTGAGTACAAACCCATCGCGTTCCTTGTCCCAGGGCCGGCTTGCGCCTTTGGGGTCATCATTGCGTGTGGACAGCGCCCGGGCATTGGCGAAGCCCGCCAGGCAGGTAGGTGAGGTGGCCATCTCCGCCCCGCCGGCGACCATGACATCGGCGTCACCAAAGGCAATGATGCGAGCGGCCGCCCCGATATTGTGAGTCCCGGTGGTGCAGGCGGTGACAATGGCGATATTTGGGCCTTTGGCGCCGATGCGGATGGATAAATTGCCGGAGATCATGTTGATGATATTGCTGGGCACGAAGAATGGAGATATTCGGCGTGGCCCATCTTTGAGTATGGTCTCCGTGCCTTTTTCAATTCCAGGCAATCCGCCAATCCCGGAGCCGATGGCCACGCCGACCCGATCAGCATTGGCTTCCGTCACTTCCAGTCCGGCGTCCGCGAATGCTTGCAGTCCCGCCGCCATACCGTAATGGATGAAGGGATCCATTTTCTTGACATCTTTCCTGGGAATGTACGCCTCGACATCAAAATTATGAATTGAACCACCGATGCGGACTGAAAAATCCGTGGTATCAAAATAGCTGATCAGGCCGATGCCGCTGACACCGTTGACAACGTTTGCCCACGACTCCGCCACGGTATTACCCACGGGAGTGATTAGCCCGAGTCCGGTTATGACGACACGACGTTTGCTCACCTTCAGATTCTCCGCGAATTT
>JAYUHG010000022.1:0-5985 GCA_043767195.1 Gammaproteobacteria bacterium
ACAAATACCCGAGCATGGTGTTGGGCCCGCGCACCACCAGACGACCGCCGGTTTCAATGCCTGGCACTGGCGCCAGGTAATATTCCATACCCGGCAGCAACTGACCCACGGTCCCGGGCCGATTATTCAACGGCGTGTTGACCGCGACCACCGGGCTGGCCTCGGTGACACCGTAGCCCTGCAGGATGCGTATGCCGAATTTGTCATTCCAGGTGCGTGCGGTGTCCTCGCCCAAGCGCTCCGCCCCTGCAACCACATAGCGCAGAGTATGCATGTCATAGGCATGGGCATTGCGCGCATAGCCCTTTAGAAAGGTATTGGTGCTGAACAGAATGGTTGCCCCTAGTTCATAGATCAGCTCCGGAATAAGGCGATAGTGCAAGGGTGTTGGGTAGAGAAAAATCCGGCTGCCGCCCAGCAGCGGCATCAGAAAACCGGCATTGAGTCCAAAGGAATGAAAAAGTGGCAGGCAGGAAAACATCAGATCCGTGTGCTGGAAATCAATGTGGCAGCGTACTTGGGCAAAATTGGACAACAGGTTGGCATGGGACAGGGCCACGCCCTTGGGGGCGCCTTCGGAACCGGAGGTAAACAGGATCACCGCCGGCCGATCCGGACTGCGCTGGGGTGTGATTAATTCGTAAATTGTCTGCGCCCAGGGCGCACACAGCAGCGCCAGTAGCTTGTCGGTCCAGCCGACCTGCGCGCGCAGGTCCTCAAGAAAATGGACCGCAACCTCCGTCTGCAGCGTTGCCAGCGTTACCTCAAGTTTTGCTGCCTCTACAAACTTTCGTGAGGTATACACCCGGCGCAGGCCACCGGCCCGGCAGGCCTGCAACAGCGCGTGGCCACCGGCGGTGTAATTCAACATGGCTGGGATACGGCCCAGGTATTGCAGCGCCATGAACACTACCGGGGTCGCCAGCACATTTGGCAATAGCACGCCGATATTTTCACCACTCACGCTTTGTTGCCTGATGACCCGGGCGAGGATCAGGATGCGAACCAAAAACATGTGCGGCGTCAGTGGTTCGCGGTTGCTGTCCTCCAGCAGGGGTTGCCGTTGCGGTAGCCGCTGAAGATTATCCAGAACCGCGGAGAACAATGTTCTGCGCGCATCGAAGCTGCCGTAAAAAAGATTGAACAATATCTTTTGCATGGCCAGCCCGGCGGCCTTGCGCCGCTCATGGCCCGGGGTGGACGGATCCGTCTGCAGCCGTTCCGGGGGATATACAACTAGGGAAATGCGCGGGAACCAGTGTGTGCGGCCCTGACCTTTCAGATAGGAGAACGGGGTGTCCTGGGCGCCATGGATGGCGATGGGCAGCACCTGGGCGTCGGCCCGATCCGCAATCAACCCCGGACCTTCATACACCTTCATGGGGATGCCGGTGACGGTGATGCGTCCTTCAGGAAAGACCACGGCCTTCTTGTCGGTGCGAATAAAACGCACCATGGATTTCAGCGCCAGGGGTTTTGTTGGGTCGAGAATGAACAGGTCCACGAAATGCAGAAACGGCCGGAACAGCGGTCGCGTGGCGATCTGGGTATTGATGGCGAAGGTGGGTGTTTCCGGCAGCCAGGCGTAGAGCAACACACCATCAAGCAACGACACATGATTGGCCACGATGAGGACACGCTTGCCGGTGGCGTGGTAATGCTCCATGCCGTAAACCCGGACGCCATACAACAGCCGCAGGAGTCCGCGCAGCAGGAACTTGACAACAGTCACAAGGGTATTTTCCCCGGCGGAAGCATTCGGGGCGGCCCGATGCCGGTCCTTTTTTTCAGGCGTCCTGGGAACTTTCCAGGGGTTCGGACACAATCAATGTCTGACCGGGCCGCAATACGCTGGTGCGATGCAATTGGTTCCATACCTGAAGCTGCGCAACCGATACTCCAAAGCGCCGGGATATGTCCCACAAGGAGTCTCCTTGACGCACGGTATAGTTTTTTGTCGCCGCAGCCTCGATATAGGCGACTGCCACGGGTGCAGGTTGAGACATGGCCGCGCCAGGGGCCGTCGTCTGTAACTTTAATTTCTGCCCGGTTCGCAATGTGGCGCGCGGACTGAGATTGTTCCAGGCACATAACTGCACCACCCGGATATCGTGTTTGCGGCTGATACTCCAAAGCGAATCGCCGCGCGCCACGGTGTAGACGGTTGCGCCTGTCGCGGCCACTGGTATGGGTGGCTTAGCCACCGCGGGAGGTTCACTGGTGTTCCGGGCGGCGACCGGCGCGCTGACGGACCCACGATTACCATCAGGGATGACCAAAGTTTGGCCGGCACGGATCAGTGTGCCGCGCAAATTATTCGCCTGACGCAGCGCATCCACGCTGGTGTGATAGCGTTGGGAAATTGAACCCAGGTTTTCACCGTTGCGGACCACATGCTGTTGCCACTTGACCCGCTCCACCGGCGGCAATTGCGCCACGGCTTGTTTGAATTCTTCCGCCATACCCACCGGTACCAGCAGACGGTGGGGGCCGTCCGGATCCGTGGCCCACTGACTGAAGCCGGGGTTCAGGTTGCGAAATTCCTCCCGCGACAAATTGGTCAGTTTGGCCGCGGTAGCCAGCTCGATCTGGCCATTAATTTGCGCCACGGCGAAATACGGCTGATTGGGTATCGGCGTCCAATGGGCGTCATAGCGCTCGGCGTTGGCGAGTAACTCACTGACCGCCAGCAGGCTTGGCACATAGCCGCGTGTTTCCCGTGGCAAGGGCAGGGAGAAAAAATCCGTGGCGCGCCCGGCCTTCAGGTTCTGATCTATGGCGCGCTGGACGTTGAGTTCCCCGGCGTTATACGCCGCCAGCGCCAACAACCAGTCGCCGTTGAATTCCGCGTTCAGTTTTTCAAGATAGTCCAGGGCGGCGCGCGTGGCTTCAACAATGTCACGGCGACCGTCGTACCACCAATTTTGTTTCAGGCCATAGCGGACGCCGGTGCTGGGAATGAATTGCCAGATCCCCGAGGCGCGACTGCGGGAGTACGCGAATGGCTGGAATGCGCTTTCCACGATGGGCAACAGCGCCAATTCCATGGGCATGTTGCGCTTGTGGATCTCTTCAACGATATGAAACAGGTACGGGCGGGCGCGCTCGGAAACCCGGTCCAGGAACTCCTGTTTGCGGGAGTAGAACGCCAGCTTTTCCTGTACCACGGACTGGGATAGCTGGCGGTCCAGTTTCAGATCGGCTCGAATGCGCTGCCAGACATCGGTGGTGGCTAAGGGATCAGTCGTGCCTGGAACGGTCTCGCGCAGTTCCGGTCGCTCACTGGCCGGCCCACGGTGTTTGGTTATTCCAGGCCTGCCAGTGGCGGCGTTCCCGCCATCGGTACGGGTAGGGCCGGAAGAACAGGCCGCGAGGCTCAGGGCAAGGAAAATGGTAATCGGCAGGCGCACGGTGCTAAATGCTAGGCGGCGCTCCCGGATCGGTCAAGCGTTAAATCTAATGATTAGTCTGAGATTTACCCAGGGTGTGATCGGGGAATCAAAAGTTATCCTTCCAACCGCGCAGCGCCGCGAACACGCTCACCGGATCCGATAATTGTTCACCGGCGTGTGTGGACGCCGCGGCCTGCACCGCGGGAACGCGCACACGCAGAAATGGATTGGTTTTCTTTTCCAGGCTGAGGAGAGCAGGCACCGTGGGTTCGTCCCGCGTTCGCAATGCCGCGCAGGTTTCGATTCTTGCCTGAATGTCGGCATTATCCGGTTCCACGGTGGCGGCAAAGCGCAGGTTGGCCTGGGTATATTCGTGCCCGCAGTAAACCAGCGTGGTGTCCGGCAGGGCCGCCAGCCGATCCAGGGACATCAGCATCTGTTGCGCTGTGCCTTCAAACAGCCGGCCACATCCGGCGGTGAACAGCGTATCGCCGCAGAACATTACCCCTTGACCGTGATAGGCGATGTGCCCGCGAGTGTGTCCGGGGATGTCCAGGATGCGGAAATTCGCCGCCAGTTCGTCAAGCTGAATGTGATCTCCATGCCGCAGCCCAATGCCGCAGCCCGGGATGGCTTCAGTGGCAGGCCCATATACAGGTATCGGAAAATGTTCCAGTAATTCCGCCACTCCACCCATATGATCCGCGTGATGGTGGGTGAGAAGAATGGCGCAGGGCCGCAACTTGAGTTCGCGCAACGCCCTAAGCACGGGCGCCCCGTCGCCAGGGTCCACAATTGCCACCCGGTCGTTACCAGGGTTGATCAGCAACCAGATGTAATTGTCGCGGAAGGCCGCGACTGGTTTAATCTCCAACATGGCTCCATGCTGGCAACCTCAACCACTCCCGTCAACCTTGGGTCGCGCGTTTCGCGTGACCGGCAATAGAATCCCGTGACGGCCACCGGATCTAATCCAACACTGCTCACGGACTGGTTTGCCGGTCCTGTGGGCAGCTATCTGCTGGAAATTGAGCGTGAGCACCTGGGGCGGGTGTTGCCGGATATGTTCGGCTATCACCTGGTGCAGGTGGGGCGGTGTGGAGCAAGGGATCTGGCGGAATCCAGCCGGATTCACCATCGGCTGTTGTTGTGCCAACAGAAAGACAGACCTCCGTGCCCGGGCTCTATAGTCGCGGAGGCAGACAGCTTGCCGCTGGCGGCGGACAGCATTGATGTGATCATTTTGCCCCATGTGCTGGAATTTGCCGCGAACCCGCACCGGGTGTTGCGGGAAGCGGAGCGTATTTTGATTGGCGAAGGGCATCTGGTACTGCTGGCATTCAATCCCTGGAGTCCGTGGGGTTTGTGGCGACTGGCTCTGGGCTGGCGCCATCAGGCGCCGTGGCATGGGCACTTCTACGGTATGGCGCGCATCCGGGACTGGTTGTCGCTACTGGACTTTGATTTGATTTCCGTGGAGCGGTTTGCGTTTGCGCCTCCGGTACAGCGTGCCGTCAGCAATTTCCGTTGGCTGGAGTATTTGGGGCGGGTGTTGTGGCCGAAATTAGGCGGCGCGATGTTAATTGTGGCGCGCAAGCGCGTGTTGCCATTAACGCCGATGCGGTTGCGTTGGCAATCACGCCGGACCATGATTGCCGCCGGTGTTGCCGAACCCAGCGTCAGGATGCCCGCAAAGTGAATACCGTGGAAATTTTTACCGATGGCGCCTGCAAAGGCAATCCCGGCCCCGGGGGTTGGGCCGCATTGCTACGGTATGGGGACAAGGAGCAGGAAATATCCGGCGCGGAACGGGAGACCACCAATAATCGCATGGAGCTGACGGCGGCGATCCGGGCGTTGGAGGCCTTGAAGCGCAAATGCCGGGTGCAAGTGACCACGGATTCCGAGTATGTAAAAAATGGCATCACGGTCTGGTTGCCGCAGTGGAAGCGCCGGGGCTGGAAGACCGCGGATCGCAAGCCAGTGAAGAATCTGGATCTGTGGCAGGAGTTGGAGAGCCTGACCCACGTTCATGAGATAAGCTGGCATTGGGTCCGGGGGCACAGTGGTCACGCGGAAAATGAGCGTGTGGATCTGCTGGCCGTGGCCGCTATTGAGAAACTGCTGGCGCGTCGCGTTGACGATTGAGGCACGAGGAATTATGCGACAGGTCATTCTGGACACTGAAACCACCGGGTTGGATCCGACCCAGGGGCATCGCATCATCGAAATCGGATGCGTGGAAGTGCGCAATCGGCGCCGCAGCGACCGGACCTTCCATCATTACCTGAACCCGGAACGTGATATCGAGACCGGCGCATTCAACGTCCACGGCATCACCGCCCAAGAGCTGGTGGGCAAGCCGCGCTTTGCCGACATTGCGGAAGCGTTGCTTGAATTTGTGCGGGATAGTGAAGTCATCATCCATAACGCCGCCTTCGATGTGGAGTTCATCAACGCGGAGCTTGGGTTGTTGGGCGCCAAGTGGGGGCGGTTCGCGGATTATTGTACGGTGACAGACAGTCTGGCCCTGGCGCGTCAGCGCCACCCCGGGCAAAAGAACAGTCTGGATGCCCTATGCACACGCTACCAT
>JAYUHG010000023.1:0-14182 GCA_043767195.1 Gammaproteobacteria bacterium
GTTATCGCCGCAATTTCAATTCTCTGCCCGGCCCGTGCCGCGGCAAAATGCGGCGCGACAGGATCCAGAAACGCCACGGGGTTGACCAATTCGTATGGAGGTGGCACGGACGCCAGGGATTGCAGGATTTCCGCGTCTTCATTGCGCAGACCTTCGCGGGTCCGCCGGCAGCCACTGGCCACAGGTTTCATCCCCGCTACCCGCAGTCCGAGGGCGGAAATACAGCGCATTAATCCGGCACTGACCCAGGTTTTTCCGATGCCGGTATCGGTGCCTGTGACAAAACAATCAAACCGGGCGGACATGTCAGCGGCGACCTATGGCTGAAACCGGAATAGCGATGGTGCCGCGCGCCCGTGGCGCCTGCCGTTCCTGACGCCAGGCATGGGCGTAGATGATTTCATAGGTGGCGGGTAATTTTCCTTCCTGCCGGAAACGCTCATAGTGTTGCAGCATCCCCGCCAGACGACCCTTGCCGGTAAGTGAGCGGGCACGACCGGCATTGGTATTCCCGGTACCGAGACGCTTCAGGTCGCGCATCAATGCCATACCGTCATTGTAGGTAAGGGTGAATTTTTCCGTCCCCAGCACCGCGCCGGAAAACCCCATGGCGGCCAGCGCCGTACCCACGGCATGGATGTCCATAAAAGCATTCACATGTACTTCGGCGTCCACCGCACTCCAGCTTTCGCGCAACTCGTGCAAAGTGTCGGGTCCAAGGGTGGAAAATATCAACAGCCCTCCGGGACGCAATACACGAAACGACTCTTCCATCACCCGCCCTGGTTCATTGCACCATTGCAGCATCAGGTTCGATGCGATCAGATCCACGCTCGCATCTTTCATCGGCAAGGACTCCGCATCGGCGCACACCCAGCTTCTGCGGAACCGTTGCCAAGGCCAGCGTGGGCGCGCACGGCGCAACATATTGACGGCCAGATCCATTTGAATGCCGCGGCTACCGGGATAAATCTTCAACAGAACTTCGGCCACCCGACCGGTGCCGCTGCCCAGATCCGCAAACCATGCGGGACGAATCTTCATCACCGGTAAATTCTCCAGCAGTCGTTCTCCCACGGTCTGCTGGAACTGGGCGAAGCTGTCATAACCTGCCGCGGCCTTGGAAAAATTCGCGGCGATTCGATGCTTGTCTTTGATGAAGCGCGCCGCATTGGAGGCGGTCATTTTTTCATCTCCAGGATCAACATGCGTTCCAGTTGTTCCAACAAAAATTCGATGTTGGCCACGCTGTGGCCGGCGCTAATGGTTATGCGCAAACGCGACGAGGACGCCGGCACCGTGGGAGGACGAATGGCGCTGACCAGAATTCCCGCCGCCCGAAGTCCATTGCTTATCTCCACTGCCAGGCGCGGGCAACCTACGATGAGAGGTTGAATGGGCGTGTCTGACGCAAGCAGTGGCAACCCAATTTGTCGCGCGCCGGCGCGAAAATATTTAATCAACTCCAACAACCCCTGTCGCCGCTCCGGTTCAGTCTCGATCACTCTCAACGCACACAAGGTGGCATGTGCCAGGGCTGGTGGCGGCGCGGTGGTATAGATATACGTGCGTGCCCGTTGGCACAGGTATTCGATGATGTCCGCCGGGCCGGCAATGAAGGCCCCGGCGGTACCCAGGGCCTTGCCGAATGTGCCCACTAATAGTGGCACGTCCGTCTGATCTGCTTCTGCCAGCTCCAACACACCACCGCCATGTTTTCCCAGCACACCAATGCCGTGGGCATCATCCACCGCCAGTAATGTCCCGGCCTGTTGGCACAGGTGGGCCAACTCAGATACAGGAGCGATGTCGCCATCCATGCTGAATATCCCGTCAGTAAGGACTAACTTTCGAGGACAATCGGACTGGATCAGTTTTGCCGCGCCGGCGCTATCACCATGGGGATAGCGCCGCAGGCGCGCAGCGGAGATCCGCGCTACATCAAGGAGAGAAGCATGGTTCAGGCGATCCTCAATAATCAAATCCTTGCCGCCCACCAAGCCGCTGGTGCCGATGGCCAAATTCGCCATGTACCCGGAACAAAATAACAACGCCCGCTCCCGGCCCGTGAACCGGGCTACCTGTTGCTCCAGTTCTTCATGGGCACGACTGCGACCACATACCAGAGCGGACGCGCCGGCGCCGACACCGTATTGATCCGCGCCGACTTTAAGTGCGGCAACCACACGAGCATCGTTGGCCAGGCCGAGATAATCATTGCTGCAAAAATTCAGCAAGGTCTCGGCGCCTATCCGCACCCCGATTCCCTGGGGCGTGTCCAGCGACAGCCGTTGACGCAACAGAGATTGGGATTGCAGATCCGATAGAACCGCGCGGAACCGAAATCGTTCCTCCAGTTGTACAGACAGTTGAGATGCGCTCAAAAAAAATGATCGCTAACGGGACGCGACCATACCCAGACGATCCAGCAAGCGCAGATCCCGTTGCACCTCCGGATTCTCGGTGGTCAACAATCGGTCGCCGTAGAAGATCGAATTGGCACCGGCGTGAAAACACAATGCCTGCAACGCATCATCCATGTCGCTGCGACCGGCGGAGAGACGCACGCGGGAAGTGGGCATGAGAATTCTGGCCACGGCAATGGTGCGCACCATTTCCAATGGATCCAATTCCTCCACATCGGCCAACGGCGTACCCGCCACCTTCACCAACATGTTGATCGGTACGCTTTCGGGTGGCATGGGGAGATTTGCCAGAGTCGTCAGCATGGCGCAGCGATCCTGAATTGACTCACCCATGCCGATAATGCCACCGCTGCATACTTTGATCCCGGCGCCGCGCACATGCTCCAGGGTGGCCAGGCGATCACCATAGGTTCGGGTGGTGATAATTTTCGCGTAGTACTCTGCGGACGTGTCCAGATTATGGTTGTAATAATCGAGCCCCGCTTCGGCCAGCTCCCGCGCCTGATCATCAGTCAGCATTCCCAGGGTGGCGCACGACTCCAGTCCCAGTTCGCGCACAGCCTGCACCATCTCGATGGCGCGATCGAAATCTTTGCCGCGCGGATTGCGCCACGCAGCACCCATGCAAAATCGGGTGGCGCCTGCGGCCTTGGCCGCTTCAGCGGCGGCGCGGACTTCCGCCACAGTCACCATTTTCTCCGCGGCAATGGGGGTTGTGTAATGAGCACTCTGGGGACAGTAGGAGCAATCTTCCGGACAGCCGCCACTTTTGATATTCATCAACGTACTCAACTGAACTTCGTTGGGACTGAAATGGCGACGATGAACAAGCTGGGCCTGATGCACCAAATCATGAAAAGGTTGGCGGTAGAGGGCCTCCACGGTCTCCACCCGCCACTTTGGCTGCCCGGCATTGGAGGGCATTGGCGCAATTGAATTGGACTCACGAACAGTCTGGGTATGCATGGTGACGCCCTCTCTTTGGCAGCCGAAATATGGCACCATCATTGGAAACCCGAGGCTGGCTGTCAACTTGGGATTTCAAATCTGGTTTACCGCCGCCAGGATGCGGCAAAAGGACATAGGGATGTGGGGGGGATTTCCTTGCGCTTTATGCGGTGCAACGAGCTACGGTTTGTTGTGCCCCGGATGCCATGGTGACCTGCCCAGATTGAACCGGGTGTGCAGCCTTTGCGGCTTGGCGACAGAAGTACCAGTGTGTGCCGCCTGCCGGATTAAACCTCCCCAATGGCAACACCTGGTAGCCCCATTCGCATTTGCTTACCCCGTCACCAAGGTGGTTCACGAATTCAAATATTCCGGCGCGGTGTTTTGGGGGTCATTTCTGGCGGGGGAAATGGTAAAGCGGGCGCGGGCGCTACATGTGCCGTTGCCGGAGGCATTGATGCCGGTGCCCATACATCCGCAACGCCTGGCGGAGCGCGGCTTTAATCAGGCGCTAGAACTGGCCCGGGGAATCAGTCAAGAAACGGTTATTCCGGTGTTGTCCGGCGCGCTGGAACGAACCGAATCACGCCTGCCACAGGTAGGACTCAGTGCCGCCCGGCGCCGGAATAATGTTCGCGGAGCATTCCGCATCATCCCGCACCAGCCAGTGCCGTCTAGTGTTGCCATCGTGGACGACATATTGACCACCGGGGCCACTGCCCATGAGATCGCCAAGGTATTGCGGAAAGCCGGTGTAAAGCGGCTTCAGGTATGGGTTGTGGCACGAACTCAGGGGCTACATCTGAGTTGAAATCCGGCAACGCCTCAGGTATCCAGATTCTCCACCGACAACGCGTGCTGTTCGATGAACTCACGCCGTGGCTCCACGGCATCACCCATGAGCGTGGTGAATATCTCGTCCGCGGCCACAGCGTCTTCAATGCGTACTTTGGAAAGGTGCCGCTTTGACGCGTCCATCGTGGTTTCCCACAACTGCTCCGGGTTCATTTCACCCAGGCCTTTGTAGCGCTGAATATTCATGCCGTGGGCGGCCTCGTTCAACAACCAGTCAAAGACGTCTTTCATGGTGGCTACGGATTGCTGTTTGTCCCCGCGACGCACTACCGCGCCATTCAAGCGGTACACATTTTCCACAGCCACCAGATTTCGATAATCCGAAGAGGAGAAAAACTCCGGCTGGAAAATGTTCGTGGACTCCAGCCCATGGGTATTGATGGTGACCCGAACTCCGTGTTCACGACCGTCCGCGGTGGGAAATGCCGTTGCCGCAAAGGTCGCGCCGTTACTGCGACCGGCGCCCAGGGCCGCCGCCACGCCTGCGGCCCAACGCTGTACCAATTCCGGATTGACGCTGTCCGCGGGGTTCAGTACCGGCTGAGCGCGGATCACATCCAAGACCTTGGGATGGTAACGACGGGTGAGCCGCGTCAACTCACGGCACATTTTCAGATACAGCTCAGCCAATTTTGCCAAGCCGGATCCGGTAATCGGAGCAGCTCCCTCCATGGGCAACATTTCCGCCTCGTCCAGAGCGATCTCCATCAGAAACGCTTCGCGCTGGGCGTCATCTTTCAGATAACGCTCCTGTTTGCCGCGCTTCACTTTGTACAGCGGTGGTTGTGCGATATATATGTGGCCACGTTCTACCAGCTCCAGCATCTGGCGATAAAAAAATGTCAGTAACAAAGTACGAATGTGGGAACCGTCCACGTCCGCGTCGGTCATGATGATGATGCGGTGATAGCGAAGTTTGGCGGCATCAAATTCTTCGCGTCCAATGCCGCAACCCAGCGCTGTGATCAACGTTCCAACTTCCGCCGATGACAACATCTTGTCGAAGCGCGCCTTTTCCACATTCAGGATCTTACCTTTAAGCGGCAAAATAGCCTGGTAACGTCGATCCCGTCCCTGCTTCGCCGAACCGCCGGCGGAATCACCCTCCACCAGGAATAATTCGGATTTGGCCGGATCCTTCTCCTGACAATCCGCCAGCTTGCCTGGCAGTCCGGCGATATCCAGCGCCGACTTGCGCCGGGTCAGCTCCCGGGCTTTGCGTGCCGCTTCCCGGGCTCGGGCCGCATCTATGATCTTGTCGCAAATAGCACGTGCGTCCGCCGGTTGCTCGGCGAGAAATTCCTGCATTTTTTCCGCAACCGCGGACTCCACCGCGGGCTTGACCTCGCTGGACACCAGCTTGTCTTTGGTCTGGGAAGAAAACTTGGGATCATGGAGCTTTATGGACAAAACCGCAGTCAGTCCTTCACGCACGTCATCGCCGGTGATCTGTACTTTAGCCCGGGCGGCGATACCGGATTGTTCCATGTAGTTATTCAAGGATCGGGTCATAGCGGCGCGAAAACCAGCCACATGAGTACCGCCATCTTTCTGGGGAATATTGTTGGTAAAACAGAAGAAATTTTCCTGATAGGAATCGT
The DNA here is from genome assembly GCA_043767195.1 of Gammaproteobacteria bacterium. GTDB lineage: Bacteria > Pseudomonadota > Gammaproteobacteria > Eutrophobiales > Eutrophobiaceae > 2-02-FULL-61-13. Next base: position 5,831 of record JAYUHG010000023.1, read on the forward strand.
TCCACTGCATGGCCAGTTGTACCGCCACACCATCCCGTTCGGTGTCAATAAACACCACTGTGGGATGCAGCGGGACTTTGTTGCGATTCAGATGCTGGACGAACGCCGAGATACCGCCGCGATATTCGAATACGTCTTTTCTTCCGCTGGGTTCGTCCAATAGTTCGATGCGCACGCCGGAATTCAGAAAAGATAACTCACGCAGTCTCCGCGCGAGGATGTCGTAATGGAACTCGATGTTCTTGAAAACTTCTGCGCTGGGGCGAAAGCGCACCTCGGTGCCGCGCTGGGATGATGGCCCGGTGCGTGCCAGTGGCACCACCGGTTCACCACCGCGATATTCCTGACGATGACAGAACCCGTCACGATAGATGGTCAGCAGTAATTTTTCGGACAAGGCATTAACGACGGATACACCCACACCGTGCAATCCACCGGAAACCTTGTAGGAGTTATCGTCGAATTTGCCACCGGAATGCAGTGTAGTCATGATGACTTCCGCGGCTGAGACCCCCTCTTCTTCGTGGATATCTACCGGGATGCCGCGACCGTTATCGGTGACGGTCACTTCGTTATCGGCGTGAAGGACTACATGGATCTCAGTGCAAAAACCAGCCAGTGCTTCGTCTACGCTGTTATCTACTACTTCAAACACCATGTGATGCAGACCGGTGCCATCATCAGTATCACCGATGTACATTCCCGGGCGTTTGCGGACTGCATCCAGTCCTTTCAAAACTTTGATTTGTGTGGAGTCGTAGTCGTTGCCTGTGGTCATTCGTGAGGCCTTTTCATCAATCCCCGGATCTTACCATTTTTCCGATGGCTCCGCGTTTCACGTGGAACACAGCAACGTCCTTCTTCATCGGTAAATGATTACCTTCTCCAGGCAGACTCACCAAAGATTGACAAGGTTGATCGGAAATTAATTGAATTAAATTCCTATGGGTTTCTATGTCCAGCTCCGCTGCCGGATCATCCAGTAATAACACCGGAGTCTCTCCCCCCAGTTCAGCGATGGTATGGGTGACGGCAATGGCCAATAAGACCACATACAGTTTGCTTTGCCCGCGGGAAAGGAACGCCGAGATATCCCTATCGTCTGCTGAAAATATCAAATCCGCACGATGGGGCCCAAAACGTGTAATCCCGGCAGCGGCATCCTGACTGCGGGTGTTTTTCAAGCCCTCAGCCAGACACGTGGTGATATCCCAACCTGGCTTTAACTCAATAATAGTGGAATAGGGTGTAACTATCGCCACTAGCTTCTTGATATTATTGGCTACACCAACCACAAAACCCTCCCTGGCAGCCTGTATCTCCTTTGAATGTGTGACCATCTCCTGTTCAAATGAATCTAATTCCTTCGAACGTGTGGATATCTTCAGTAAACAATTTCGCTGTCTCAAGGCACGATGATAAGAGCGCCAACTATTCAAATAGTTTTGTTCCACGTGGAACAGGCCCCAGTCCAACCACCGCCTGCGTATCTTCGGCGAACCATGGATCAGCTCTTGGCTATCAGGTGTGGCGATGGATAATGGGAAACGGCGACTATGGCTGGACATCTGGCGTACCGGCTCACCGCTATAGCGGATCATCAACTTACCGCCTTCTCGGGACACACCGGTTACCACCTCTCCTTCCCGGCTGTGCTGGATGCGGGCAACTACCTGCAGGCTTGCTTCCCCATATCGTGTGATTTCACCAAGTCGCGTGGTACGAAAGGACCGTCCGCGGGCCAGGAGAAATACGGCTTCCAATAACGCGGTTTTCCCGCTGCCATTGGGACCATAGAGGACATTCAGCCTGGGGTTTAAATCTAACTCCAGGGCCGCCAGATTCCGGACGTTCTTAATCTGGAGAGTGGTTATCCACATCCCGTTCGGGTGGGGAATCTGTTGTCAGACTTAAATGAAGTGTTTAGAGACGCATGGGCATAACAACATACCGGCAACCACTGTTTCCTTCCGGCATGATTAGAGCACTGGCACCAGGATCAGTGATGGTCATCCTGACTTTGTCTGTTTTGATAATCGCTAATGCATCCAGTAAATAGGAAACATTAAATCCAATTTCCACATTCCCCCCGGAATACTCAACTTCCACATCCACTTCTGCTTCTTCCTGTTCCGGGTTATGGGCCAGGGCACATAGCCGATTAGGTTCCAGAGTTACTCGAACACCGCGATATTTTTCATTGGATAGAATCGAGGCTCTGATAAATCCCTGGCGTAATTCTTCACGATTTCCAACTACTGGAGTCGGACTCTCTGATGGAATGACTTTCTTGTAATCAGGGAACTTTCCATCAATCAGTTTACTGGTGAACTGCAACCCATCTAACCGCACCTGAATATGATTTCGAGTTACCTGAATAACTGCATTATCTCCTTTCTCGTCCAGCAACCGGATTAATTCCAGCACCCCTTTACGTGGCACAATGATTTGCACCGGTTCACCTTTTGCGGTTTCCACAGACTCATCACATAACGCCAAACGATGCCCATCTGTTGCCACCGCACGCACCATACCTGCGCCGATTTCCAGTAATAATCCGTTAAGGTAATAGCGCACATCCTGCTGGGCCATGGCAAATGCAGTACGTTCTAAAAGATTTTTCAGGAGTTTTTGTGACAGCGAAACCTCGGTAATTTTTTCCCCAATCTCGATTGCCGGATATTCCGCTGCGGGCAGGGTCGCCAACGTAAATCGGTTCCTGCCAGCGGTCATTGAGGCTCGATCACCTTCCAGGTCCAGAGTCAGCTCTGACTTTTCCGGCAAGGCTCGGCAAATATCCAGTAGTTTACGGGCAGGGAGTGTAATTTCCCCGGTACTGCGTGATGTCCGCTCGATACTCACCAATAACTCAACTTCCATATCCGTGGCTGTCAGCGTCAGTAACTTTGATCCAACCTTTAATAAAAGATTGGAAAGGATCGGTAGGGTCTGGCGGCGTTCCACCACTCCATTAACGATTTGCAGTGCTGGAAGAATATCTTCTCTTAATATAGTTAGTTTCATAAAGATCTATCCTTATTTCTCTTATTAGAGAGGTCTAAATCTGTGTATAAGTCAATTATATATATATAAATCAGTTATTTATTATATTACAAAACTAACTCTACTACTGTTGATAAGTTTGTATAATCCAACCATAACCATACTCCACCTGTTTTATATTCACTTCATATACACAGCTTTTCATCAGCTTGTCAGAATATTCGCCAGATTTCGGTAATCTTCCTCTATTTTCCGCTCTTCCTTACATAATTCCGCAATCTTTCGACAGGCATGAAGCACTGTTGTGTGGTCCCGTCCTCCAAACGCATCCCCAATTTCCGGCAAGCTGTGTCCAGTAAGTTCTTTGGCCAGTGCCATAGCCAGTTGCCTGGGGCGAACAATGGACCGATTACGCCTCTGGGAATGTAAGTCCGCCACCCGGATCTGATAATATTCTGCCACTGTCCGCTGAATATTCTCCAGTGTCACCTGCTTATCCTGGAGTAACAACAAATCCCGCAGTGCTGTTTGCGCAAATTCCAAAGACAACCCCGTTCCAGTTAACCGGGCATTGGCAATAACGCGATTTAAGGCGCCCTCTAGTTCCCGCACATTGGACCGGAATCGTTTGGCGATAAAGAAGGCGACTTCATTCGGCAAGGTTACCCCTGATTGTTCCGCTTTTTGGTTAATGATTGCCACCCGGGTTTCCAGTTCCGGAGGTTCAATGGCAACAGTAAGTCCCCACCCAAAACGGGATTTAAGCCGTTCCTCCAGGTTCACCTCCCGCGGATACCTGTCACAGGTAAGCACAATCTGATGGCGGCCTTCCAGCAGGGAATTGAAAGTGTGAAAAAACTCTTCCTGGGAGCGCTCCTTGCCCGCGAAAAACTGAATATCATCAATAAGAAGGGCATCCAAAGAGCGGTAAAAACGCTTAAATTCATTTATGGTGTTGTGCTGTAAGGCACGCACCATTTCAGCGACAAAGCGCTCCGAATGCAGATAGGCTATGTTCGCGTCAGGCTTATATTGCAGGATTCCCTGGCCGATGGCCTGCATCAGATGGGTTTTGCCCAAACCCACACCACCACAAATAAACAACGGATTGTATGAGGCACCCGGGTTCTCGGCGGCCTGCATGGAAGCCGCGCGCGCCAATTGATTGGACTTTCCCTCAACAAAGGTCTCGAACCGAAAAGACGGATTCAGGTTATTGGATTGCCGTCGGGGAGCGGGTGAGGTATCGCTGATATGTGTCGCCGTAGCCACTGGCGATGAGGGTGTTTGGTGTGAGTTACTGCCGACCTCAAGAGAAATACTGCAACCACGGCCATCAGTGATGTTACTGATAAGGTTTTGGATGCGCTCTAGATACTGCTCGGTGATCCAGTCCAGTACAAAACTGTTTGGCGCCAAAAGGCGAATGGACCCCGCTGACTCAATTGCCTGCAACGGACGAATCCAGGTGTTGAACTGCTGCGGGGATAGTTCTCCTTCCAGCCGACCCAAACATACTTCCCAAATTGACATCACTGGCCCCGAACGCTGTGTACTTTTAAGAGTTTTTCTTGATGAAAGCAGGAGAGGGTTGGAGTGTATACCCGATCCATAGAGTTATCCACAGGCCACCAAAATTGACAATGCGAAAGGCTGGCCCGTAAGATACCGCGCGTTTTTAGCTTGTATTACCAGTAGTTAACCAGGATTCAGCAATCATGAAACGGACGTACCAACCCAGTAAAATCAAGCGCAAGCGCGATCACGGCTTTCGTGCCCGCATGAGTACCAAAGGTGGCAGAAAGGTACTGAAGTCGCGGCGCGCGAAGGGCAGAAAGCGGCTTACACCCTGAGTACGCCCGTGACCTGTGCGACGGGCCGGTTTCCGCCCGCCAGCAGACTCCGGACCCCGGCGGATTTCAAAGCAGTATTTTCCTCCAGCCAGCGCTCCAGTGACTCTCAGTTCATTATCCTTGCCCGAGTAAATGGTTTGCAGTGCCCGCGCCTGGGATTTGCCATTGCCCGCAATCGCATCCCGGCTGCCGTGGCGCGCAATTGCTTGAAGCGGGTTGTGCGCGAGTATTTTCGAGCGCATCAGCGGGAACTTGGTGGAGTGGATTTGGTGGTCATGGCGCAGACAAAAGCAGCAGTAAAGGATTACGACAAATTGCGAGAATCATTGCGGAAGCATTGGAGCAAATTGGCACTATGCGCGCAGTCTTGATTTGGCTGGTTCGGGCCTACCAACTGATGCTCAGCCCTTATTTTGGCGGACACTGCCGGTTTCAGCCCACCTGTTCTGAGTACATGTTGACCGCGTTACAGCACAACGACAGCGTCACCGGTTTGCGGCTGGGAGTATCGCGTCTGTGCCGTTGCCATCCATTCCACGCCGGCGGCGTGGATCCGGTTCCGGAATAGCGGCATGGAGAATCTGCGTTTTATTCTGGCCATCTCTCTGGCGCTTGTGGGCTCCATGCTTTGGCAGGCCTGGGAACAGGACTACGATACGCCGCCGCCCGCCCCATCTTCCGTAATAGCTACCCCCCCGACAACGGTTGCCGCTCCGGTTCCGGCTGCGCCTGCGGAAAGCACGCCTACCGCTGCGGAAATAGCACCTCCAGTCGCCACGGGAAAAACCATCGAAGTCACTACCGATGTGCTGCGTCTGGTGATCACTACCACCGGGGCTGGGATCAGCCGGGCCGAGCTGCTCCAGTATCCGCTGCATTTGGAACAACCGGACGAACCGATGCTGCTGCTGGACAACGGACCTGCTACCCAATATGCAATTCGCGGCGGATTATTGGCGCAGACCGGCGCCCCGACACACACCTCGGAGTTTTCCGTGGCCCAGGGTTCCTACCAAATGGCGGCGGGCCAGGATTCTTTAACCGTACCGTTGCAATGGCATGAGGGCGATCTGCGCATCACCAAGGAATTTATTTTCACGCGCGGCAGCTACGAGATAACGGTGCGCTACCGCGTCGAGAACGGCACCGGCCTGCCTTGGGTCGGGCGCAGTTATACGCATATGCAGGTGTTCGACGCGGACCAAGGCGGCATGAAACTGATCTACACCTACAAAGGCGCCGCGCTTTCCAGTCCGGAAAAGCGCTACGAGAAAATTGATTTTGATGATCTGCGGGAAGGCAATTTGAAGCGCGACATCAGCAATGGCTGGGTTGCCATGCTGCAGCATTATTTTGTCACGGCGCTATTGCCGGCGCGGCTGGATATGCCGTACCACTATTATTCATCAAGCCTGGGTGACAACCGTTTCACCATAGGACTTATCTCTCCGCCCGTGGAGGTGGCCGGTATGGGCGAGGGCGTCCTGAAGGAACGGCTCTTCATTGGGCCCAAGGTGCAAGAGTTGCTGGAGCATGTGGCCGAGGGGCTGAATCTCACCGTTGACTATGGCGCATTGTGGTTTCTGGCGAAGCCGCTGTTTATCGGTCTGGTGTGGCTGCATGATCTGACCGGTAATTGGGGCTGGGCCATCATTCTGGTGACGGTATTGCTGAAAATACTTTTCTACAAATTGTCCGCCGCCGGCTACAAATCCATGGCCAACATGCGCCGTGTTCAGCCGCGACTGAAGGCTCTTCAAGAGCGCTACAAAGATGATCGAGCGCGGTTGAATCAGGCCATGATGCAGATTTACAAAGAAGAGAAAATTAATCCCTTTGGCGGTTGCCTGCCGATCCTGATCCAGATCCCGGTGTTCATCGCGTTGTACTGGGTGTTGCTGGAGTCGGTGGAAATGCGCCAGGCGCCGTTTATTTTGTGGATTAAGGACCTTTCCAGCCCCGATCCCTATTGGGTGTTACCACTGGTCATGGGCGTCACCATGTTCATCCAGCAGAAGCTCAATCCAGCACCCATGGATCCGGTCCAGGAAAAGGTGATGCAGATCATGCCCTTCGCCTTCACCATATTCTTTGGGTTCTTTCCGGCGGGACTGGTGCTTTACTGGGTGGCCAACAACATTCTGTCCATCGCCCAGCAGTGGCTCATTACGCGCAATATCGAGCGTGGTGCGAAGGGTTCAAGCTAAACCATGATTCCGGCGGCCGATACCATCGCCGCCATCGCCACCCCCACCGGGCGCGGCGGCGTCGGTATTGTGCGAGTATCGGGGCCGGCCTGCGGCAAGATCGCGCGCTCCATCAGCAGTACCGATATTACCCCCCGGCGCGCCACTTATAGTCCTTTCCTGGCCGTGGACGGCTCCGTCATTGATCGCGGCATAGTGTTGTACTTCTCTGCACCTGCTTCTTACACCGGCGAAGATGTGCTGGAGTTACAAGGCCATGGCGGCCCGGTGGTGACGCACATGGTGCTGCGCCGGGTGCTGGAACTGGGGGCACGACCGGCACGACCGGGTGAGTTCACCGAGCGCGCATTTCTCAACGGCAAACTGGACCTATTGCAGGCGGAAGCCGTGGCGGATTTGATTGACAGCCATTCGGAGCGCGCGGCTCGCTATGCAGTGCGCGCCATGGAGGGGGACTATTCCCGGCGCATCACCTCGCTGCAAGAAGGCCTCACGGCGCTGCGGGTAGTGGTAGAAGCGACGCTGGATTTTCCCGAAGAGGAGCTGGACCTGTCTGGGCGCAGGCAATTGCAGACAAACGCAAACAATTGGCTTGAACAACTGCAACAGGTACTGGCCGCGGCGCGCGCGGGGCACGTTTTGCGTAGCGGACTACGGGTCGTCATTGCCGGGGCGCCGAATGTGGGCAAGTCCAGTTTGCTCAATCGTTTGCTTGGCAGTGATCGTGCCATCGTTGACGCAACGCCCGGCACCACCCGCGACACGATTGAAAGCGAAATGGCGGTGGCGGGGATTCGCCTGACCATTATTGATACCGCCGGTGTTCGTGCCAGCGCCGATGGTGTGGAGCAGGAAGGTGTGCGCCGAAGTTTGCTGGCGCTGCAACAGGCGGATCTGATTTTGATGGTAAGTGATTATGCCGGGGAGCGCGCCCCGGCGGAGTTATTGGCACAATTACCGGGCGCTATACGCCGGATTTGGGTGCGCAACAAGATCGATCTGCTGGGCATGGCACCCGCGATGCAAGCACGCGCCGATGGTTGGGAGGTGGCGCTGTGTGCTAAGGACGGAAGCGGTCTGGATTTATTGCTGCAGGTCCTGGAAATGGCAGCCGCGGGCAGCAGTGGGCCAGAAGATGTGCTGTTGGCCCGAACCCGGCATTTGCATGCCCTTGAGCAGGCCAGTGCCGCCGTGGCACAGGCGGCGCAGGTGGCCGGGCAGGGTGGAGCACTGGAACTGGCGGCGGAAGAACTGCGGCTGGCGCAAACTGCTCTGGGCCGGATCACCGG
>JAYUHG010000024.1:0-2517 GCA_043767195.1 Gammaproteobacteria bacterium
CTCAGTTTGCAGCCGGTTTTCTAGTTTTGCCCTCCTTTTTCGTCTTAGTGGAACTGTACTTGAAGCGATAGCTGTCATTGCCGGTCTCGACGATGTGGCAATGTCGGACATCGCGGACATCCACGAAATCGTATTTTTGAAATCAACATCTTTCCCCAATTGCCTCCAACTGATAGCAATTTGCGAGTCGCAATGCGCGGGTGTCCCCGATTCGCCTCACGATTAAACAGGCGACTTGGGGGATGCCGAGATAAGTGTATCCTTCGCTACGTCGCTCCTGGGGCATTACCGGCACACGATTTCCAGCCGCAAGCTGCAAGATCCTTATGACTTACACCGGCTTGCCCGGTGTGCCGGCGGAAAGAGTATTGATTCCAAATGGAAAATTCGTGCTTGTCCCTAAAATGACTCTGCTTGTGGGCACTGGCCCCTGGCCCGTGGTGGCGGGCGTGGTGTTTGGCGGTTTGTTTGCCTCCCCCTTGCCGCCGTGCTCTGCCGCAAACTCAAGACCCGTACACTATTATTGAGTCTTGCATAACGGGTGAATGCTTCTTCGTCATTCCGGAAACCGCGAAGCGGTTATCCGGAATCCAGTTCGCGCCTAAAATCGCCTGGATTCCGGGTCCCGGGTCCTGCGGACCCTGGCCCGGAATGACATGCTGAGAGTTCAGTAATTATGTAAGCCTCAATAGTACTGGTTGGAGGCCTGGTGAGCGGCGGCGCCGGATATACGAGGGACGTTTAGCCACGACGCATTTGTATTGACTCACATCCGGGCCATGCACATGATCCTCGGATGGCAGACGCAGGTTCCAAACCCACGCAAGGCAAATCTTCCGTACTGCCCTTGGTAGCCCATCGCGGCAACGCGGCGGAGTTTCCTGAAAACACCCTGCCGGCGATCCAGTCCGCCATCGCCCTGGGCCTGAGCTATGTCGAGGTGGATGTGCAACTCTCCGCCGATGGCGTCCCTGTGGTGTTGCATGACGCCGATCTGCTGCGTACTTCCGGCGCGCCGGGATCGGTGTTTGACCTGTCCGCGCAACAACTCATTGCCCGTTCCGTGCATGAGCCCGCTCGCTTCGGGGCGAGGTTTCTGGGCACCTGCATTCCCTTACTGGAAGACCTTGCGACCGTGCTCGCGAATGCGCACCACGTGACCGTGTTCATTGAGATCAAGCGCGCCTGCATCGCCCATCACGGACTGGACAACACGGTGGATACCGTCCTGGCCGCGTTGAGTCGGATCCGCGATCAGTGCGTGATTATTTCCTTCGCCGCGGACGCGGTGGCGCAGGCGCAGTCGAAAGGCTGGCGCACTGGCCTGGTGCTGCATGCATACGATGCCACGAACCGGCAGGCGCTCGCGGCCATGCAACCGGCATTCTCGTTCTGTAACCGTGAAAAATTACCCGTGGACGATTCGCCGCTGTGGGCAGGTCCCTGGCAGTGGGTGCTGTATGAGATTGATACGCCTGAACAGGCCGGGCAACTCCGCGCGCGCGGCGCCCACCTGCTGGAGACCATGCAAGTTGCCAGTATGCGCGCGGCGTTGGCGCAATCATGCAATCCACCGATGTCATAGTCGTCGGCGGTGGCATTCACGGTGTGGGCGTTGCCCAGGCTGCCGCTGCCGCGGGTCACGGGGTATTGCTGCTGGAAAAGACGGCCCTGGCCGCCGGCACCTCGAGCCGCTCCAGCAAGCTGATCCACGGCGGCCTGCGTTATCTGGAGACCGCCCAATTCCGTTTGGTGCGTGAAAGCCTGCGGGAGCGGGCCACATTGTTACGCATTGCCCCGGAGCTGGTAGCGCTGAAACCGTTTTACATCCCCGTCTATCGCGGCATGCGCCGGAATGCGTGGCAGTTGCGCGCGGGTCTTGCCCTGTATGCCGGATTGGGGGGACTGGGGGCGGATTGTCGCTTCCAGGAGATCCCCCGGCGCCAGTGGGGGCAATTGGGCGGATTACGAAGCGCTGATTTGCAAACGGTGTTCTGCTATTTCGACGGACAAACGGATGATGCACTGCTGACACGCGCCGTGATGAATTCAGCCTGCGTTCTGGGTGCGGTGCTGCACCTGCCCGCCGAGTTTGCGCACGCCGAGGTGCGCGAAGATCAGGTTATCGTGCGCTATTCCATGGCGGGTCAGGACATGGAATGCGAATCGAAGGTGTTGGTCAATGCCGGCGGGCCATGGGCGAGCCAAATAGCATCTCGCATGACGCCCGCCCGTTCGGCTCCGGCATTGGAACTGGTTCGGGGCACGCACATCCTGCTGGCGGATCGCGCACGGGACGGCATCTTCTACCTCGAGAATCCGCGCGACGGTCGCGCCGTATTTGTGATGCCGCGCGGATCGCAAACCCTGGTGGGCACCACCGAGGCCCGCTATGACGGCGACCCAGACCAGGTCCAGCCTCTGCCCGGGGAAGTGGACTATCTGCTGGAGGTGCTGCGCCATTATTTCCAGTGTGATGCCAACGCTGAAGCGGCAGAGGTGCTCGACTCATGGGCC
>JAYUHG010000025.1:0-5948 GCA_043767195.1 Gammaproteobacteria bacterium
GCATCGCAACAATCCGCGCCCACATTTGAGAACACCTGTCTTGCATATGAAGATTCCGGCCGGCCACTTGGCCGGGCCGGCAATTTCTTTGGCGTCTACACCTCGAACATGAACGATGAAGCGATGCAGAAAATCGAGGCTGACATGTCTCCGATCCTCTCTGAATTCAGCGACGAAATCATTCAGAATCAGAACCTGTTCGAACGCATCAAAGCCGTTTACGACGCGCGCGACACTTCCGGGCTGAACACCGAACAGATGCGCCTCGTTGATGTCCAGTACAGGGGCTTTGTCCGCCGGGGCGCCGCGCTGAACAATGAGCAGAAAGCGCGGATGAAGGAAATCAATGCGCGCCTGGCAACTCTATATACAACCTTCAGCCAGAACCAGCTCGCTGACGAAGAATCGTACACGCTCACGCTTGACAACGAAGCGGACTTGGCAGGATTGCCAGAACCCCTTCGCGCCGCCGCCTCCCAGGCGGCAAAGGACCGCGGGCAACCGGGCAAATGGGTCTTCACCAACACCCGCTCGTCACTGGAACCATTCCTGACCTACTCCGATCGTCGTGACTTGCGCGAAAAAGGCTGGCGCATGTGGGTCAGTCGCGGTGATAACGAGGGTACACACAACAATCGCGCGCTAGCCGGGGAAATTCTGAAACTGCGCAGCGAACGCGCTCAACTCCTGAGCTTCCCAACTCATGCCCATTGGGCCTTGGACAACAACATGGCCAAGACACCCGATGATGCGATGAACCTGATGTTGAAGGTCTGGAAGGCTGCCGTCGCACGCGCCAAAGAAGAAGTCGCCGATATGCAGGCGATTGCCGGCAAGGAAGACGCCAATATCAAGATAGAACCGTGGGATTATCGCTACTACGCCGAGAAAGTACGTCTCGCCAAATACGACATTGATCAAAACCTGGTGAAGGAATATTTGCAACTGGAAAGGATTCGCGAAGGCATGTTCTGGGCCGCCAACCAGGTTTACGGATTGGAATTTGTAAAACTTGCCAGCATTCCCGTCTTCCACGCCGACATGTCGGTCTACGAAGTCCGCCGCGGCGGCCACCAGGTTGGACTTTGGTACTTCGACCCCTATGCGCGCGCCGGGAAACGATCCGGCGCATGGATGACCGAATATCAGACACAAGAGCGCTTCAGGGAAGCGTTCACACCGATTGTGTCCAACAACTCGAACTTTATCAAAGGCGAACCGGGTGAACCGGTCCTGATTTCCTGGAGCGACGCGACCACGATGTTCCACGAATTCGGCCACGCACTGCATGGACTACTGTCAAACGTCACCTACCCGACGCTTGCCGGTACCAGCGTCAAGCGCGACTTTGTCGAATTCCCAAGCCAGGTGAACGAATATTGGTTTTCCACCCAGGAGGTGCTGGGCCAATTTGCCATGCATTACAAAACCGGCATGCCGATCCCGCAAGACCTGGTCGCCAAAATCCTCAAGGCCAAGAACTTCAATCAAGGCTTTAGCACGGTCGAGTATCTGGCCTCAGCCATCTATGACATGAAGATCCACCTTGCGGCCACGACCGACAAAGCCATCGATCCGATCGAATTCGAAAAAACGACCATGGCCGAAATCGGCTGCCCTGCGGAAATCGTGATGCGCCACCGCCCGACAGCATTCGGCCATATCTTTTCCGGTGACGGTTATTCCGCGGGATATTACGTCTACATCTGGGCCGACACGATGACGGCCGACGTCTACGAAGGCCTTATGGAAAAAGGCGGCCTCTACAACAAAGAGGCCTGCAACCTGCTGGAGTCCTCGATCATGAGCGTTGGCAACTCCATCCCGCCTGACGAAGCGTTCCGCCGATTTCGCGGCCGCGACGTTGACACCAACGCCCTGATGCGTGATCGCGGATTCCCCGTGAGCTGAGCGGACAAATTAATCGTACAGCCGGAGTGAAATAGCCAAACATCCTGCACGGTGACCGGGAAGGCGGGCGGGCGCGTCAGGTGGAGTACGAGAGTCCCCCAAATCGCTGGTAGTACTCAGAGCCCGGCGCAGGCAGCCACCCGTCCATGGCTTCCATGTCTTTGCGCAAAAATTCTACCGTGCCCTGTTGCACCAACCGGTACAGGCTGGCAGTGAGATTCAGCGCCTCGTGGCCTGGCCAATCTGCCGGCAATAATTCGTCCGGCAGGTCGGTATCGTGCAGCAGGATGCGGCGGTATTCATGGACCAACAACGTGCGTAACTGAAAACATTGCGCCGGGTCCAGTGTCCTGGCGCGTCGTACTGCCTGGATTACCGGACGAAATGTTTTAAGGAATGATTCGTAACGTCCCGCGATCTGATCCAGTCCCCAGCATTCCCGGCAAAGTTCCTTCATGCCTTCCGCGGAAACCACTTCCAGCGTCTGCGCGGACAACACCACCACTTTGTCCGCCAGTTTTCGTTCCAGCAGGGTTTCGTCCAGAGAACGCCGGTCATCGGTGGGATGGGCGAACATGCCGGGGCTGATTGCGCCATAACCCAGCCATAACAATTCGCCGCGCAACGCATCACGCTCCTGTGCGGGTACCTGTACCGGGATCACCAGTGTCCATTTTCCGTCCCACTCCGGTCGCTGGGCCGCATAAATTCGACGCGCGGCGCGGGTGAAGTGGCGCACACCGGTTTCGGTCAAGCTGTAGAAACTGCGGCGACCTTTCTGGCGTGTTATGAGCCACGCCTCGCGTACCAGACGGAACACGGCGGTACGCAATTGGCGCGGGTTCAGGCCGAAGGGTTCCAGTGCGTTGATAAGACTGATCAGGGCGACGGTGTTGCCGTGGGGAGCGATGGAATCACCGAAGACGGTAACCACCAGGGAGCCGGCGCGGGTGGGACGATGATGCCGGAACGACTTGAGCAAGTTTTCAACTACGCGGAGGTTTGAGGGCACGGGGATACTTGGGGAGTCATAAGTTATAAGTCACAAGTTACAAGGAAAGAAGAAACTTGAATGTGCGCATTCTGTTTTTCCTTGTAACTATTGAGGCTTGCATAATTACTGAACACTCAGCACGTCATTCCGGGCCAGGGTCCGCAGGACCCGGGACCCGGAATCCAGGCGATTTTAAGCGCGAACTGGATTCCGGATAACCGCTTCGCGGTTTCCGGAATGACGAAGAAGCGTTCACCCGTTATGCAAGACTCAATAGTAACTCACTGGTCATAATCTACGACTACGCGGGCGGAAACCGGATGCGCCTGGCAGGTAAGGATATAGCCGCGGCTTATCTCTTCCGCGGTGAGAGCGTGATTCAGATCCATATCCACCTCCCCTTCCACCAGTTTCGCCTTGCAGGTGGCGCATACGCCGCCCTTGCAGGCAAATGGCAGGTCCACGCCGTTATCCAGACCGCCGTCGAGAATGTTCTCCCCATCCGCAGTGAGTTCAATGCGCGTCTCGCGGCCTCCGGAAATAATCGTAACCTCGCTGACCTTACCGGCATGCTGCATAGCACGGGCATGATGCTTGGCTATGACCGCAGCGGCGTCCGCGGCGGAGCTGGCGAATAACTCGTAGTGGATCTTCGATTCGGGGATGCCGTTGGCGCGCAGGCCGCGGGAGACTTCCGAGATCATGGCTTCCGGCCCGCACAGGAAGTATTCATCAACGGCCTTGAGGTCCAGCAGATGGCGGCAGAGTTCCGCACCTTTCTTGTTATTGATACGACCGTTCAGTATCTCCACGTCCTGCCGCTCACGACTCAGAATATTCAGCCACATAAAACGGCCCATGTGCCGGTTCTTCAGCGCATCCAGTTCCTCCCGAAACATGATGGTGGCCACGCGCTGGTTGCCGAACAGCAGGGTCACATGACTGTCCGGCTCCCTGGTGAGCACCGATTTGATAATGGAAAACACCGGTGTAATGCCGCTGCCAGCGGCGATGCAGAGGTAATTTCTGCCGCTGGCCGGATTGGGATCAACGCGGAAGTTACCTTGCGGCGGCATCACTTCCACCACCGTGCCAACCTTGAGCTTTTCAGTGGCGAAACTGGAAAATACGCCCCCCTCCACGCGCTTGATGGCAATGCGCAGATCGCCGTCGTCCAAACCGGAGCAGATGGAATAGGAGCGTGTGATCGGTTTTTGATCGATGTCACAACGCAGGGTCAGGTATTGGCCCGGGGCGAAGCGAAAGGTATCGCGCAGACTATCCGGCACGGAAAATGTCAGGCATACAGCGGATTCCGTTTCCGGTTCGGCGCGCGAAATGGTCAGCGAATGGTAAGTACTCATATGCACTTGAAATAATCGAAGGGTTCCAGGCAATCCAGACACCGATAGAGTGCCTTGCAGGCGGTGGAGCCATACTCGCTGACACGCTCGGTATTCGCGGAATGACACTGTGGGCAATGAATCGGTCCGCGCGATGCCAAGGGGCGCGGCGGCGCGATGCCATAGGCCTCCAGCTTGCGCCGCGCCCGTTCATCCATCCAGTCCGTGGTCCAGGGCGGGGACATCTGTGTGCGTACTTCTACATTGTGAAAGCCGGCGCCGTGCAACACAGCTTGAATATCATCCTCGATGGCCTTCATGGCGGGACAGCCGGTGTATGTCGGCGTGATCGTCACCACCAGTCGCCGATTCTCGTACTGAACATCCCGCAGTACGCCCAGGTCCGCGATAGTGAGCACGGGAATTTCCGGATCCTTAACCCGTGAAACCAGATCCCGGGCGCGCTCCAAATCGGGAGTGGGATCATTCATCTGCATTGCCATGACCGACGCCAAGGTGTCACCACTTCTGTCCGGGATAGGCGCGCTGCACGAATTGCATCTCCGCTAACAGAAAACCCATGTGTTCCGAATGCATTCCCTGCCGGCCACCGGTCTGCGGCCAGGCGTTCTCCGGGATCGTGAGTCGCACCTTGCGCAACAGCGGTTCCACGGTGTGCAGCCAGGCTTGGCGCAGTTTCGCTGCCGGTGGCGCAATGCCCTGCTGCTCCATTTGCTCGGTGACGGCATCGGATTCAAACAATTCCGGCGTATAGGGCCATAGATCATCCAGCGCCCGCTGCGCGCGACAGTGACTCTCTTCTGTACCATCACCAAGACGCAACACCCATTCGCTTGAATGGCGCAGATGATATTCGCATTCCTTGGCGGAGCGGCCGGCGATGCCGACCAGGGTTTCGTCCTTTGAATTCAGCAGGCCGAGATAAAGCTGCCGGTTAAACGCATCCAGCAGGAACTGGCGCACAGTAGTGAAACCAAAGTCTCCTTTCGGCAATTCCACCAACAATACGTTGCGCCACGCCCGTTCATCCCGCGTGAACGCCAGGTCATCCTCGTCCCGGCCCTTCCCCTCCAGTGTTCCGGCGTAACTCAGCAGCAGTCGCGCACGGCCAATCAGGTCCAGGGCCGTATTGGCCACACCCACATCCTCTTCCAGAAATGGACCATGACCACACCATTCGGACAGGCGTTGGCCATTAATGAGCGCATCATCGCCCAGGCGCAGGGTGTACTCAAAAAGGGCTGGTGCGTTCAAATCTTCAGATGTTCTGGAATGTCGTAGAAAGTGGGATGGCGATAAACCTTGTCATCAGCGGGATCAAAAAAGCTGGCGCTGTCTTCCCCCTGACTGGCATGAATATCCGTGGAGCGCACGATCCAGATACTGCATCCCTCGCTGCGGCGCGTGTAAGTATCGCGGGCATATTGCATGGCCTGTTCCACGTCGGCGGCATGGAGGCTGCCCACATGTTTGTGATCCAGGCCGCGTTTGCTGCGGATGAATACTTCCCACAATGGCAATGGCTGATTTGTCTTGCTCATATGACTCTCCTCAGGCCGCGGCCTTGACCCGTTGTTTTTCCGCATAGGCCAGTGCGGCCTCCCGCACCCAGTGTCCTTCTTCATGGGACTGGCGTCGCGTCCGTAGCCGATCACGGCTCATGGGTCCTTTGCCGGCGA
>JAYUHG010000026.1:0-2512 GCA_043767195.1 Gammaproteobacteria bacterium
TCTGACGGTGATCCGGAGTTGATCGCCTATAGCGCCGGGGTGCCCAGCCTCTACGGTCACCTGATCTACAGCGTGCCCATGAATGACGCCAACCGGCTGGAGCGTCTGTTCAAGCGCCACGCCGACGACATTGCCGCGCTGCTCATAGAACCCATCCAGGGTAACTGCTGCGCCATTACCGCCGAAACTCAATATCTGAAAGATGTGCGCGCCCTGTGCGACAAATTCGGTGTGGTGTTGATCATTGATGAGATCAAGACCGGTTTCCGCGTGGCCCGGGGCGGGGTGCAGGAACTCATGGGTGTGCGCGCGGACATTTGTACATTTGCCAAGTCCATGGCCAATGGCTATCCCATTTCGGCGGTGTGTGGGCGCGAGGACATGATGCGGCTATTCGGCAATGGCGTGGTGCATGGGGGCACCTACACCGGCCATGGGGTGTCTCTGGCCGCGGCGGAGCGCACATTGCAGATCCTGGAAGAGACGCCGGCCCTGGAGAATATCGCCCGCTATGGACGACGCCTGCGTGAAGGGCTGGGCCAGATTTTATTGCGGCGCGGCATCCCGCATTCTTTCGCCGGGCATCCGGCATTATCCGGGTTGTTCTTTGCGCCCACGCCGCCGAAGGATTATCGTGAATGGGTGAAGACCGATTACACCTTCTACGACACCATGGCGCCGAAACTGCATGATCTGGGCATTTTGGTGGAGCCGGATTCCCGTGAGCCCTGGTTCATGTGCGAGGCCCATGATGACACCTGCCTCACTGCCACGCTGTCCGCCTTCGAACGGGCCGTGGATCAAACCCTGGATGAACTGAAATCCCCGCAGAAGGAAGCGGCCGCCCACTAAGGGTGGCCTGTAAACGTCGTGCAACGCTACGACGCCATTGTTATCGGTGCCGGCCACAACGGCCTCACCAATGCCGCCTACTTAGCCAAATCAGGATTGAAAGTCCTGATTCTGGAAAAGAATCCCCATATCGGCGGCGCCGCCGTGAGCCGGGAACTGCATCCGGGCTGGACCTATTCCAACTGTTCCTATGTGTGCAGCCTGTTGCGCCCGGAGATCTGGCGCGATCTGGAGCTGGCGCGCCATGGCCTGCAGGTCATCGCCTATGAGGGTGGCATCACCTTCATGAAGAACGGCGATTACTTTGGCAATTACTCCGATCATGAACGCCACCACCGGGAAATGGCGCGGCACTCCAGGCGCGATGCCGATGCCTATGAACGCTACGTTGCCGATGTCTCGCGCCAGTCACGGCTGATTCGTCCGTTTTTGCTGCGCACGCCGCCGGACCCCACATCATTGCGACCGCGCGATGTCATGGAACTCATTTATATGGTGCGCAAGTACTGGGACCTGGGGGAATCCGCGCTCTACGACACTATGCGCTTCTGGACCATGAGTATCGGCGAGTTCCTGGAGGAATATTTCGAGTCGCCGGTCATCAAAGGGCACTTCGCCGGTGGCGGCATCATTGGCACCGGCCTGGGTGTGTATTCTCCCGGCACCGCCTATGTGTTACTGCACCATTACATGGGCGAAGTGGACGGCAGCATGGGGGCGTGGGGTTTTGCCCGGGGCGGTATGGGCGCCATCACCCAGGCCATGGCCGGCGCGTTGCGATCCTACGGTGGCGAGATCCGCGCCGATGCGGAGGTGCGGCAAATCCTGGTACGGAACGGCAAGGTGCAGGGTGTGGCCCTGGCCAATGGCGATGAAATCTACGCCGACATTGTGGTTTCAAATCTGGATCCGAAACGTACCTTCCTGAAGATCATGGCGGAAAAGGATCTGCCGCCGGACGTGGTGCGCCGGGCGCGCAATTTCAAAATCAGAGGTTCATCCGGAAAATTGAACATTGCTCTGGATGGAATGCCTACATTCACCGCCGTACCCGATCATCATCCATTGCTGGTGGCGGATCTGCATTTCATAGACTCTCTGGAGCGCATGGAGCGGGCCTACGACGACTGGAAATATGGCCGCTGGTCCCGGGATCCGTATCTGGACCTGCTTATCCCCACCCAGGTGGATCCCACCATGGCGCCACCGGGCAAGCACATGGTGACCGTGTTCGTGCAGTATTGTCCGGCGAAACTGGCTTCCGGGGACTGGACCCCCGCGGACCGAGATGCCTTTGCCCGCACCTGTGTGGATCAGATTTCCGAATACAGCCCCAATTTCAAAGACCTGATCCGGCATATGGAAGTGCGCACACCGCTGGAACTGGAAAACGAAGTGGGTTTGACCGAAGGAAATATTTTCCAGGGCGAACTGACCATGGATCAGTTGTTGTTCAATCGCCCCTTCCCCGGCTACGCCCAATATCGCGGCCCGGTAACAGGCATGTATATGTGCGGTTCCGGGACCCATCCCGGTGGCGGCGTCATGGCCGCCCCCGGCGCCAATGCGGCGCGGGAGATCCTGATGGATCTGCGCCGTCCTCCCATTGTGCCCAAGGACGCCAGCCATGACTGAGCGTTGGGATGCCATTGTCATCGGC
>JAYUHG010000027.1:0-5938 GCA_043767195.1 Gammaproteobacteria bacterium
GTGCGTCTGATGGGCGGGGGCCAAGTAGACCGAACCTGCCGGTAACACCAGGGCTTTGGCGGGATCGGCATCGGCTCCGAATGACACCCGCAAGCTTCCGGACAGCACCGTGGTTTGGCGCGCATCCGGATGGGTATGCGCCGGAATCTTGCCGCCGGGAGCAATGCGGACCCGGAGCAAATACGGCCCTTGTCCCGATTCTGATCCCAGTACCCAGGTCGCCTGCACCCGGGCATCCCAGGGCGGGCTGACCCAGTGCAGTTCCTCCGGCTGTACCACTTTAGGGATGTCGCTGTCCGCGCTCGTTGTGGTGAGAGCGCACAGACTGGTCAATGCCAACACCAGAAAAATTCGTCTCATATTTCACTCCGTTGGTTACGTTAAGCCCCCTCTGTTTGTATACAATAGCGCCCCGTTCAGCAAGTAAACATCGGCCTATGACCCCACACACCCTCTACGACAAACTCTGGGACACCCACGTTGTCCGGGACAATGGCGACGGCACACACATTATTTATATAGATAAGCACCTGACCCATGAAGTGACCTCCCCCCAGGCCTTTGAGGGTCTGCGTCTAGCCGGGCGCAAACTCTGGCGCCGCGCGGCTAATCTGGCGGTGCCGGATCACAATGTGCCAACGGTGAATCGTCACCAAATCAACGATCCGATTTCCCGGGTGCAGTTGGAAACCCTGGAGAAAAATGCCGGTGATTGGGACGTGCCCTACATTAATCTTTTCGATGAACGCCAGGGCATTGTCCATGTCATCGGCCCGGAGCAGGGCGCCTGCCTGCCGGGCATGACTATTGTTTGCGGCGATTCTCATACCACCACTAACGGCGGTCTGGGCGCCTGGGCATTCGGCATCGGCACGTCCGAAGTGGAGCATGTGTTCGCCACCCAGACGTTGGTGCTGACGAAGGCGCGCAACATGCGTGTCAGCGTGGATGGGTCATTGGCGCCAGGGATTACCGCCAAGGATATCGCGCTGCATGTCATCGGACGCATGGGCACCGCTGGCGGCACCGGGCATGTGATTGAGTTTGCGGGGGAGGCGATCCGTTCTCTCACCATTGAGGGTCGCCTTACCCTGTGCAACATGGCCATTGAGGCCGGCGCCCGTTCTGGCATGGTCGCGGTGGATGACAAAACCATTGAATACGTGCGTGGCCGGCCCATGGCCCCAACCGGTTGTAACTGGGACTTGGCCGTGGCGGCATGGAAGGACCTGGTCAGTGATCCCGGCGCCAGGTTTGATCAAGAAATCAATGTTGCAGCCAGTGACATTCGCCCCTGTGTGACTTGGGGCACTTCACCTGAGATGGTGGTTAACATTGATGGCGCCGTGCCGGACCCGGAACAGGAACAGGATCCCGTGCGCCGTGAAGGTATGCGCAATGCTATCGCCTACATGGACCTCAAGCCGGGGACGCCCATGCGCAAGATCCCCATAGATAAGGTGTTCATCGGTTCCTGCACCAATGCCCGCATCGAAGATCTGCGCGCCGCGGCTGCGGTGGCCCTCGGTCGCAAGGTGGCCGGCAATGTGCGTCTGGCCATGGTGGTCCCGGGTTCCGGGTTGGTGAAACGCCAGGCCGAAAAAGAAGGGCTGGACAAAATCTTTCTGAATGCCGGATTTGAATGGCGCGAACCCGGCTGTTCCATGTGCCTGGGGATGAATGAGGATCGCCTCAGTCCCGGTGAGCGCTGCGCCTCGACCTCCAACCGTAATTTCGAAGGTCGCCAGGGGGCCGGCGGTCGCACCCATTTAATGAGTCCGGCCATGGCGGCGGCGGCGGCCATTGCCGGGCGCTTCGCGGACGTAAAGGATCTCTGAATCATGCAGGCATTTACTACACATACGGGACTCGTGGTCCCTCTGGATCGTCCCAATGTGGACACCGACGCCATCATTCCCAAGCAGTTTCTGAAATCCATCCGGCGCACGGGTTTTGGCCCCTATCTGTTCGACTCCTGGCGTTACGACGATGGCGGCGGCGAAGCGGATCAGGATTGCACTGGTCGCCCTCTGCGCAAGGATTTTGTGCTTAACCTGCCGCGCTATGCGGGCGCGAGCATTTTGTTGGCGCGGGAAAATTTTGGCTGCGGTTCCTCCCGGGAACACGCGGTGTGGGCACTGGATGATTTCGGCATCCGTTGCGTCATCGCCACCAGCTTCGCCGATATCTTCTACAGCAATTGCGGCAAGAATGGTTTGTTGGCGGTGGTGTTGCCCGCTGCTGAAATAGACAAGCTGTTCGCGGAGGCCGCGGCGGCACCCGGATATCGGCTCACGCTGGATCTGGCGTCCCAAATCGTGACCACACCGGCACAGCGAACCATTGGGTTCAATATTGATCCCGCTCTCAAGGATCGTCTGCTGCACGGGCTGGACGACATCAGCATCACGTTGCAACAGGCCGATGCCATTGGTGCCTATGAAAAGCGCCGCGCCGTGCAGGCGCCGTGGTTATTCCCGGATCGGTAGTTCCAGAGGCGTATCCCCCGGATTAAAATCTTGACGCAGCTCAGGACTGCGTTTATGCTGCACCGCAACAAATTACGCTGAATGCCAGTGATTTAGCCAATAATTCCACAGGAGTCCCAGTCCATGTCCAGCCCGTCCCCGAATAATCCATTCAACATGGACCCCGATCAATTAACCCAGGCCATCGGCAACATTGCCGGCCAAAGCCATACGATCATGGAGAATTTCCTCAAATCGTCCCCGCCCGTGGATACGGCGAACATGGACCCCATGGGCGTGGGCAAAGCCTTCATGGAACTGACCGCGGCCATGATGGCCAATCCCCAGAAACTGGTGGACGCGCAGATGGCTGCCTGGAATGCCTACACGAATCTGTGGTTCGGTACCGCCGCGAGAATGATGGGTGGCGGCAATACGGCAGAGCCTCCTGCGCCGGATACTGACCGTCGCTTTCGTCACGAGGCCTGGTCCAGCAATCCATTCTTCGATTTCATCAAGCAGTCCTATCTGGTGGCCGGTGAGACGATTCAGAACGCCGTGGCCAGCACCGAAGGGCTGGATGAGAAAACCGCGCGCAAGGTTCACTTCTATACCAAGCAATTCGTGGACGCCATGTCGCCCACTAATTTCGCCCTCACCAATCCCGAAGTGCTGGAGGCTACGGTGGCGTCCGGTGGTGAAAACCTGCTGCGCGGTCTGCGCAATTTTACTGAGGATTTCGACGCGAAAAAGGGCCGTCTGCGCACCCGCATGACCGATGAGCGCGCCTTTGAGTTGGGCAAGAATGTGGCCACCACGCCGGGCAAGGTGATATTCCAGAATAAATTGATGCAGTTGATTCAATATTTGCCCGCGACCTCACAGGTGAAGCGCCGACCGTTGCTGGTGATGGCGCCCTGGATCAACAAGTTTTATATCCTGGATTTGCAGCCGAAAAATTCCTTCATCAAATGGCTGGTGGGGCAGGGGCACACGGTGTTTGTCGTCTCCTGGGTCAACCCGGACGCCACTCACGCCAACATTGATTTCCAGGATTACATTTTCCAGGGACCGCTGGCGGCGCTGGATGCCATTGAGCAGGCCACTGGCGAGAAGAAGGTCAATGTCATCGGCTACTGCATCGGCGGCACCTTGCTCGCCGGGACGCTGGCCTATATGGCGGTGAAAGACGATAAGCGCATTGCCTCGGCCACGTTTCTCACCGCACTACTGGATTTCACTGAACCTGGCGATCTGGGCGTGTTTGTTGATGAGCAACAGTTGCGCACTCTGGAAGCTACCATGAATGAGCGCGGTTTCCACGACGGATCGGAGATGTCCACCAGCTTTAACCTGTTGCGCTCCAATGATCTGATCTGGTCATTCTTCGTGAATCATTATCTGTTGGGCAAGGACCCGGTGCCGTTTGATTTGCTGTACTGGAACTCCGATTCCACCTGCATGCCGGCGAAGATGCACAGCACCTACATGCGCGCCATGTATCTGGAGAACCGCTTCTGTAAACCCGGCGGTATGACCGTGGGCGATGTGGCCATTAATCTGCGCGACATCCATACGCCAGCCTATTTTATCTCCACGGAAGAAGATCACATTGCGCCCTGGGAAAGCACGTTCACGGGGGCCAAGCTCCTGTCCGGGCCAGTGCGATTTGTGCTCGGTAAATCCGGGCATATCGCCGGTGTAGTGAATCCACCGGCGGCGAACAAGTATGGTTACTACACCGGCCCGGATGCCACTGGCACTGCCATGGACTGGATTGCCCGCGCCACGCCTCACGAAGGTTCCTGGTGGTCGGATTGGGAAACTTGGGTGCAGCGACATTCAGGCGGCGAAGCCGAGGCGCGCCAGCCAGGGGATGGAAAATTAAAAATTATTGAGGATGCGCCGGGGTCTTACGTCCGCAAGCGGATCTGAGAATCAATCGGCCCAAGTGCGGGCGGTTGCCTCGAAACCCGGGTTTTGCACCCGCACCACGCAAAAACGCTGTCCGGTGGGCGCCTCCATCACGCACCAGGTGCGTACCTCGCCGATGCGCTTGGCACCGAGTTTTTCCAGACGTTTCACTTCCGCCTCGATGTCGTCCGCTTCAATGTCCAGATGCACACGGCTGGCGTGGTCCACTTTCTGCACCTCGATATGCAGGTTCTCCGCGCCGGTATCCAGACGCACATAGTTGAAGTCCTCCGGCGCCATGGATTGTTTCAATTCATAGCCCAGGGCCGCGCCCCAGAATGCGGCGGCGCCCTCCAGGTCCCCGGTATTGCAATCAATGATAAAACCCGCCAGCCGGCTGCGATGCATGTCACTCTCCCGTTTGGAATCAAGGGGTCAGAGAACTTGAACCCATGATTATATGAATGGAAAAGTATTGTATGGTTCAAGTTCTCTGACCCCTTGATTCCACTGTTAGAATACCCGATAGCTTACTTTGCCAAGGAACACACCATGAATAATTTAAATGATCCGGATCTCGCCGCTCCTGTGGGTCTCACCAGAATGATTGCCCGGCTTGTTACCAGTCTCATCGGTCTGATTGTAGTGGCGATCCTGGCGCTGATGTTCTATTTGGATAAGGAACCGGAGTTGTTTGATGTGCAGGCCATTGCCCAGATGCAGGCGGGCGGGGCGCCGGATCTCGTGACCGGGGATGTGACCACGGCAACCTTGATCCGGGTCATGCAAACGGTATTGGGCAAGCGTGGCGGGTATTTGAGCAACGACATCGCGCCCCCCGGAGTACTCATGGACAATATCCCACGCTGGGAGTTCGGGGTCATCACCCAGGCGCGGGATCTCACTACGGCATTGCGCAACGATTTCAGCCGCTCCCAGTCCCAGTCCACGGAGGATGACGATATGGTCATCGCCGCCCCGCAGTTGAACTATGACACTGAGTCATGGCTCTTGCCTTCTACTGAATCGGAATATCGAAAGGGGTTGGAGGCGCTGGAACGCTATCTGGAACGCCTGTCCAACGCGGACGATTCCGACGCGCAATTCTTTGCCCGCGCGGACAATCTGGCCGCCTGGCTGGCCATTGTGGAAAAGCGTCTCGGCAGTTTGTCCCAACGCTTGAGCGCCAGTGTCGGCCAGATGCGCGTCAATACCGACCTGCAAGGGGATGCCGCGGCCACGCAATCCACGGAGAAGCCGGATCTGATTGAAGTGCGGACGCCGTGGACGGAGATTGACGATGTATTTTACGAGGCGCGAGGATCGGCCTGGGCGTTGATTCATTTTCTGCGCGCTGTGGAGCAGGATTTTGGCCCGGTGCTGGAAGATAAGAATGCCATGGTGAGTCTGCGGCAGATCATCCGTGAGCTGGAGGCAACCCAAGCTCAAGTGTGGAGTCCGATAATTCTGAATGGATCGGATTTTGGTTTCATGTCCAATCACTCGCTGGTGATGGCGTCTTATATCTCGCGCGCCAATGCGGCGGTGATTGATCT
>JAYUHG010000028.1:0-2509 GCA_043767195.1 Gammaproteobacteria bacterium
CTGGGCGGCACCATTGCCGCCGCCATGGAGTTGTTTGAGATCGGCGCCATCACTACACGGGAAACCGGCGGGATTGATTTGCGCTTCGGCAATGCTGAAGCATTGGTGCAAGTAACGGAACTCACGGCCCGTGGCGAAGGCTTTGGCCGTGACATCGGTTTGGGTTCGCGCCGCTTATGTGAAAAGTACGGGCACCCCGACCTGTCCATGTCAGTGAAGGGCCAGGAATTCGCCGCCTATGACGGCCGCACCATGCAGGGCATGGGCCTGGGTTACGCCACCAGCAATCGCGGTGCGTGTCATTTGCGCGCCAGCACCTATGCCTCGGACTTTGAGAGCACAGACTGGCGCATCAAACCGCAGGTGTGCAAATCCTCCCAGGATGAAATCGCCGCGGTGGACTCAAGTGGCCTGTGTCTGTTCGCCGGGGACATTGGCTTTCCCTTCGAGCGCTTCGCCGAACATGTGGATGCGGCTTGCGCCGGCAGTTGGGATGCCGAGCGCCTGCGCCAGACCGGGGAACGCATCTGGAATCTGGAGCGGTTGTTCAATTTACGCGCCGGCTTGACCCGCGCCGATGACACGTTGCCGAAGCGAATACTCTCGGAACCCGCTCCCAGTGGCACTGCCAAGGGACTGGTGAGCAGACTGGACGTGATGCTGCCGGAGTATTACAAACTCCGGGGTTGGGATGCGGAGGGCGTTCCGACGACGGAGACACTGGGGAGACTGGGGCTGAGTTGAGAAAGTAACGTATCTTGTGAAGCGTGAAACGTGAAGCGTGAAGCGTATCTCGTAAGAAAAGTTTGTTTTACGCTTCACGAGATACGCTTCACCAAATCACTAACCAGGTAAAATTAAATTGTTCCCAACATCTGCTGCTCCATGAAAATTACCATTCGTCTGCTCGGTAATCTGCGTCAGTACCTGCCACACGGTACGGAGTTTAGTGATCTTGAAATGGAAGTCTCCCCTGGCGCCATGGCGCACGATATTCCCGCTCGATTGAGTATCCCGGCGGACGCGGCGCTGATGATCTTGCTTAATGATGTCCGGCTCTCGCCTGAGCAATTGACGCGCGAGACTCTGAAAACAGGCGACCGGCTGGTCATCTCGCCCGCCATCAAGGGGGGATGACTGGTAGAATGGATACCAAATCCGGGGACCTGTTTCAGCCTGTGGCCAAGAAAATCCGATTCGGTGCCTATGTGCAGGAGTTATCCCTGCATCAGCGTCAGTTGAGTTACAACTCCCTCGCCCCGGAGGTGCGCAAGGATACTCTGGGCAATGACCTGCCCTATCGGCCCAAACGCCTGAAACTTCGCTCCATTGATTACTACCGGCTGACGCAGCCTTACCTCAGCATCCGGCTTTGGGATCAGTTCCGCGCCGTGGCGCCGCTGGCGGTATACCTGTTCATGTTCCAACTGCTGATCCTGAAACAGTCCGTGGCGGATGCCGGCACCATCGCACTCGGCCTCGCGGCGGTGATGTTCGGTCTGATGTTATTCATGGAAGGACTGAAAGTAGGGCTGATGCCCTTCGCCGAGACCATTGGGCATTCTCTGCCGCAGAAGTCCACATTGCCTGTGGTGCTCGCCGTCACCTTCATTCTTGGCATTGGCGTAACCCTGGCGGAGCCTGCCGTGGGCGCGTTGAAAATCGCCGGCTCCACGGTGGATGTGAACAAGGCTCCGTATCTCTACGCCATACTCAATCAATGGTCCTGGGCCTTGGTGCTGACCATCGGCATCGGCGTCGGCGCCGCGGCGGTGCTGGGCACATTAAGATTTCTGCACGGATGGAGTTTGAAGCCGCTCATCTTCGCCACACTGGTACCCACCCTGGGGATCACGGCGTTCCTGATGGGCGACCCGGATCTGCGCACCGTCCTGGGCGTGGCCTGGGACTGCGGCGGGATCACCACCGGACCGGTGACGGTACCATTGGTATTGGCCCTGGGCATCGGTATCTCCGCGGCGGCGGGCAGAGGTCGCTCGTCCCTGTCCGGATTCGGCATCGTGACACTGGCATCCCTGATCCCGGTATTGGCTGTGATGCTGCTGGGTATGATTCTGGCGGAGACCGTGTCCGTAGCGGACATCATCGCCGCTCATGCCGCCGCGGTAGTCGCCACCACGACGCCGGAATGGTATGAACTTACTCCCTGGTCGGACATCATCCTGGGACTGCGGGCGCTGATACCTTTGATTGCATTCCTGTATCTGGTGCTGCGCGTATTGTTGAACGAGCGTGTGCGCAATCGCTCCGCAACGGGCTACGGTCTGGCGTTGTGCATCGTCGGCATGTGTCTGTTCAACGTCGGTCTCAGCTATGGACTGGTCAAGCTGGGCGGGCAATCCGGCAGTATGGTCCCGGCGGCATTCATGCAAGTGGGCATGGTGCCCGACTCTCCCCTTTACGCCGCGACGTTGGGTGTGACAATCGCCTTCCTGTTCTCCTGGTTCCTGGGTTATGGCGCGACCATGGCGGAGCCGGCGCTGAATGC
>JAYUHG010000029.1:0-2507 GCA_043767195.1 Gammaproteobacteria bacterium
GGCCAGCAAAACCAGAATGTAGGCAGGATGAATCGAGATGTGGTTCACATTGGCACCTCTTGAAGATTTGCCAGGAACCCATTGGTAAGAAACACGGAAGGAAATTACGCGGCACCGCCGCAGATTACGGCGGCGATTTGTGAGACATAGCGCACACTCCGGCGTACCTGCCGGCCACGGAATACATCGCTGCTGAGTTTGTTACTCTCCCCAGAGGGAACGCAGCGGTTTACTGCCATAGATGTCGTCGCTGATGTGGCGGTTCAGGTCACGCATTTCGCGTAGCTCCTCGATGCGCTTCCAGGCCGGCAAACCAGCCTTGCTATTACGGCTTGCCTGGGCGAACTCAAAGCGATCAGAACCAAAAGTGGGGGTTGAAACGGGATCGTCAAAGGCGTCGAACGCGCCATCCAGCAGGCCAGGATTACTCATAACTTTTCCTCCTTTTTCAACCCGGGATGCCTGCGGCATGCCACGGATCACAGTGGTCGGCAAAACCATTTGCCTTCTTCCTGCGGGGAGGTTCCTGCCGGTCGGTGCAGTCCTGTTTGCACGTTGCGCCGGAGGTTTTATTACCAACTTCTTATTTTTGTTGGGAAAAGCATAGCCGATTTACGCGCTGATGCAAGCCCCGGAGTCAAAATTGACCCCGTGCATATGGAATGCGTCAGCGCCGGGCTGCTTCCACTTGCACCAGATTATCGGAGAAAGTCGGCGCATGACCCATGTTCACAAACTCCGCGGAGCTGATGATATTCACGGTGCCGTTGCGGTTTTTGCTGCGCCAGTAACCCAGCGTCGCCACCACCACACCCTGCTGCACGTCCTCGGTAACATGGGCATCGCCCTCGAATTCGCCCCGATCATTAAATACCCGGACACCATCGCCATTGCTGAGTTTGCGCGCCTTGGCATCCACCGGATTGATGAGCACGAACTGCTCACCCTGCCCCTTTATCTTGTGTGACTCATTGGCATAACAGGAGTTCAGGAAGCCATGGCTCTTGGGCGAAATGATATTGAGCGGATACTTCTTCGCCAGCGCCGGGTTCGTGGCCACTGATTCCCTCGGCGGCACGTAGTCCGGCAATTCGTCCAGCGCCTCGTCCGGCATCAGATCGTCATAGGCCTGGCGGAACACATTCGGAACGAAGTTCTTCGCCCCGGCCACCTTCAACTCGCACTTGCCCGAAGGCGTCGGGAACTTGCCATCCTTGTGGGGCGCGCGAGTATCCGGTGTCCCTACGTTCAGATGCGCGAAACCATGCTTGCGAAAGTGATCCATGTCTATGCCCTTCAGCGCCGGGGAGTTCCAGTCCAGGAAGTGCTCAATATTTTCTTCATCAGTGCGCGTGAACTGCGGATCATTCATACCCATGACCTTGGCCAGGCGCCGGAACACTTCTGAATTCGGCACCGCCTCGCCGGGGGCTGCTACGCACTTCTGGTTGTAGGTGAGATAGAACGTGCCCCAGGACAACACCACGTCGCTCATTTCCGCGGCCATGGTGCAGGGCAGGATGATGTCGGCGTACGACGCCGTGTCGGAGATGAAATGTTCCGCCGCCACCACGAACAGATCCTCGCGCATCAGGCCCTTGACGATTTTGTCGGACTCCGGCGCCTGAGTGACCGGGTTGGCGTTCCAGACCATGAACGACTTGATAGGCGGGTCCAGCTTGGTTTCGCCGGTCAAAGCCCGGCCGATCTGCAATGCATTCACCACGCGGGTGCCTTTCGGGATCCAATCCGGTCGGCACAGATCGCCAAACTTGATGGGCATCTCCCACACCGGCATTTGCAGAATACCGCCGCCCACATGGCGCCAGGCACCCACCAGCGCCGGCAAACAGGTCACGGCGCGAACCGTCTGGCCACCACCGAAATGACGTTCCAGGGCCACGCCGATGCGGATCGCTGAGGGTTGGGTTTGCGCATACTCCCGCGCCAGCTTGCGAATATCCCCCGCCGGAATGCCGGTAATGCCTTCGGCCCATTCCGGGGTGCGGGTCTTGGCCCGGACCTTCAGATCCTCAAAGCCGATGGTGCCCATTTTGATGTAATCGTGATCCACCAGATTCTCTTCAATCAGCGTGTGGATCATGGCCATGGCCAGGGCACCGTCGGTGCCGGGGCGTGGCATCAGGTGCCAGTCAGCCTGTTTCGCCGTGCGCGACTTGTAGGCGTCAATAACCACTACCTTGGCGCCACGCTTTTTGGCCTCCAAGACAAATGGCCAGTGGTGCAGGTTGGTGCTGATAGTGTTGCAGGCCCAGATGATGATGTATTTCGCGTGGACGAAGCTCTCGGGATCCACGCCGCCAGTGGGGCCGACGGTCAGCAGATAACCCACGGCGGAACCCTCGCCGCAGAAAGTGCGTTCACACACGGTGGCGCCGAGTTTATTGAAAAAGGCGTCGCCGGAATTCAGTCCCTGGACAATGCCCTGGTTGCCCAGATAACTGTAGGGAATGATGGCCTGGGGGCCGTACTCCTTGATGATCGAG
>JAYUHG010000030.1:0-2505 GCA_043767195.1 Gammaproteobacteria bacterium
AACGCCACAACCTGTGCGACTTCTTCCACTGTGCCCAGGCGACCCAAACTGATCTGCGACATGAGCTGTGCCTTTTGTTCGGCAGTCAGGGAATCGGTCATATCGGTGGCAATAAATCCCGGCGCCACAGCATTGACGGTAATACCACGGCTGCCGATCTCCCGCGCCAGGGATTTGGTAAAGCCAATCATGCCGGCCTTGGCGGCGGCGTAATTGGCCTGGCCGGCGTTGCCGCTCTGCGCTACCACCGACGTGATATTAATGATTCGACCGGTACGCGCCTTCATCATGCCGCGCAGGCACAGTCGGGTGAGGCGGAACACGGAAGTCAGATCGGTATTGATTACCGTGTCCCATTCTTCATCTTTCATACGCATGAGCAGATTGTCGCGGGTGATCCCGGCGTTATTTACCAGGATTAACGGCGTCAGGTTGGCCTGGGTCAGCGCTACTCCAAATTGTTCCACGGAAGCGCTATCGGCCACATCCAGCACAAAGCCCTGCCCCTCATACCCCAGTCGTTGCCGATCCTGATCAATGGTGGTCACTCCGGTTGTGGATGTGGCGGTGCCAAGTACCTTCGCCCCCGCCGCCCCCAGGGTTTGGGCAATGGCACGTCCGATACCACGGCTGGCGCCGGTCACCAATGCCACCTGTCCAGCAAGATTGATGTTCATGTTCGCCCCTTTGCCAGTGCGACGGCGAAACTATCTGCGTCGCCAATGGCATCCAGTTGCAAGCTGCTCTCAATGCGTTTTATCAGTCCCGACAGGACTTTACCCGGGCCACACTCGACAATTGTACGTACGCCGCGCTGATGCAGGGCTTTCACGCATTCAACCCACTGCACCGGTGAGTACAACTGCAATATTAATGACTGGCGCAGGCCCGCGGCATCTTGGCGCGCCACTGCATCCACATTTTGTATAACCGGGATGCGTGCGCCCACCAATGGCACAGCATCCAGATGACGGCGAAAGGATTCCGCGGCGGACAGCATGAGCTGGCAATGGGACGGTACGCTCACCGGCAATGGCATGGCTCGTTTGGCGCCTCTGGCCTTGGCCGCCTCGACGGCACGATCCACCGCGGCCTTGTGTCCGGCAATGACCACTTGCCCCGGCGCATTAAAATTCACTGCCGCAACAATCTCCGATCCGGCGGCCTCGGCGCAGGCGGCCACTACGGCTTGATCATCCAGTCCGAGGATCGCGGCCATGCCACCGGTTCCCGCTGGCACCGCCTCCTGCATGCAACGGCCACGCGCTGCCACAAGACGAATAGCGTCCGAAAAACTCAAGCAACCTGCGCATACGAGAGCAGAGTATTCCCCCAGGCTATGGCCTGCCACCAGCCCAGGTGTATGGCCACCAGCTTCATGCCAGGCGCGCCAGATGGCCACCTCGGCGGCAAGCAATGCGGGTTGTGTGTTTACTGTATGATTGAGTGTTGCTTCGGGGCCGCTCTGGGTCATGCGCCACAGATCAATACCGAGAGCGGTACTGGCCTCAGCGAATGTTTCCAGGATCAGGGGATGAGCCGTGGCCAAATCCGCCAACATGCCCACGGACTGGGACCCCTGCCCGGGGAAAACAAAGGCCAGTTCTGGATCGGTCTTCGCCATGTCAATACCGAATCAGCACCGAGCCCCAGGTGAAGCCGCCGCCCACCGCTTCCAGCAGCAGTAATTCACCACGCTTGATACGGCCATCGCGGACGCCGGTGTCCAGTGCCAGGGGGATGGATGCGCTGGAAGTATTGCCATGGGTACCCACGGTCATAATGACCCGTTCCATCTCCAGCCCGAGCTTACGCGCCGTGGCGGTGATAATGCGTTCGTTAGCCTGATGAGGGATCAGCCAATTTACATCCGCAGCCAAAAATCCCGCGGCGGTCAGTGTTTCAGCTACCAAGTCCCCCATGGCATTCACGGCAAACTTGAACACTTCAGAGCCTTGCATGCGGATGTGGGGATCCGCTGAGGGGCGTGATACGCCGGAGGGAACTTGCAACATCTCGGCGTAATGGCCATCAGCGTGCAATCGCGTCACATAGATGCCTGGGGTTTCAGTCGCGCCGAAAACCACGGCTCCGGCGCCATCACCAAACAACACGCAGGTGGTGCGGTCGGTCCAGTCCAGAATTTTGGAATTGGCATCGGCGCCTATGACCAGAGCGCGGCGCGCGGCGCCAGTGCGGATGAACTGGTCGGCAATGGTCGTGGCATAGATGAAACCGGAGCACACCGCCTGTACGTCAAATGCCGCGCCGCCATTGCGAATGCCCAGACGTTTTTGCAGCAGGCAGGCGGTACTGGGATAAATAAGGTCAGGCGTGGACGTGGCGATGATAATGAGATCAATCTCACTCGCCTCCAGTCCGGCGGCGGCAATGGCCAGCCGCGCCGCTTGTTCCGCCATGTCACAGGTGGATTCATTTTCCGCCGCCACATGGCGTTCACGAATACCGGTGCG
Organism: Gammaproteobacteria bacterium; assembly: GCA_043767195.1. Lineage (GTDB taxonomy): Bacteria > Pseudomonadota > Gammaproteobacteria > Eutrophobiales > Eutrophobiaceae > 2-02-FULL-61-13. The sequence goes on from JAYUHG010000030.1 coordinate 2,475, forward strand.
GGTTCGGATCCATTCATCCGAAGTATCCACG
>JAYUHG010000031.1:0-2503 GCA_043767195.1 Gammaproteobacteria bacterium
GGTGGCACACCGGTGCTCATCATCGTGCCTGAGGCAAGCGACCGAATTATCAGTCCCGTAGCCGCATTGATTTCGGGTCCCTGATTTCCGCCATCGTCACTTGTATTACGAACCCAGCCGGTTGCAAGCCTCACGAAAGGCGCGCGCCCCGGCGTGGAGTCCGCCGGGATGTTCATCCACGGCCGATGCCGCGATGATCATGAAATCTCTGCTGCCGATTAGCTGTATATAGTCTGCCAGTTTCTCTGATCGTTTCCCGCCAGCGATAATTGGCCAGCAAGGCGCGATATGTGCCATGGGTTCGAGGCATGCCGCAACCGCATGTGTGATCTCCGTTTTGTCTTCCTGGCCGGATGCGAAATTGCCGGGAAGGAACACCAGACCAGGTTTAGCCTTGGAGGTTCAGCAGGGGCCAGAGAACGAGGCGTGCCACTTCCCAATCCATCGCGGTCGTGATCTTGATGTTGGTTTCCTCGCCTTCCACCACAACAATTTGCGTGCCGACCATTTCCACCAGTTGCCAAGTGGTCTGCCGTTCGAGTCCCTGACGGCGCCCGCTTTGAATCGCGTGTTCCAGCACGTGGCGCCGGAATGCCTGCGGGCCTTGCGGCAACATCACATCGCTGCGATCAAGGGACTCCAACACGCATCCATGCTTCACTCGGCCCACCGGGACAGGGGGGTGCACCATGGTAGCTGCGGCGCCATGTTCCGCGGCAGCCTCGAGCACGCGGCGTATCAATGCGCTGCTGGCAAACGGGCGCGTCACGTCATGGATCAGGATCAAGGGCTCAGTCGTGGCTGCAACAAGAGTTTCCACGGTTGCCTGCCGGGTGGCGCCGCCGCTGATAATTTGAACTGCATCTGGAAGCAGGCGCCGGGCCCGGTCAACATCTTCCACGGGCACCGCGACCATGATGCGCGATACATGGGGTTGCAGCTTCTGTGTCACGATTTCCAGCAGTGTTCTGCCATCCAGTTCGAGAAAGGCCTTGGCGCTCAGTCCCAGGCGTTCACCCTGACCTCCAGCCGGGATCAGTGCCACGCAACCTGAAGATGTTGTCATGCCTGCACCGGGTCCCGGCGGGGGAGCGCGCCGATGCGCGCCGCGATACGCTCCGCGGCGCGTCCATCCGTGTACTCTCCAAACAGCAATTGCCGGTAACGCGACCGCTCGGACGCCCGCAACTCGGGTTGCTCCAGCGCCTGCTGGATTGCCGCCGGCAGGGTTTCTATGTCCATTATCTCTTCACCCACATCGCGCCAGCGCCACTCAATCCCATTCTCGTCATAACCGCGATCCTGTTTCCGGTCCGGGTGCGTGACCAGTACCAGGGGACGATCGCAAGCCAGGAAGGCGAATATTAAACTGCTGGCGTCTGAAACGAGCACATCAGCCAACGGTAGCAACGCCATGCCGTCGTTGGCGGGATCTTCAACCAGCCAGACATTTTCCCTGTCTCGCGCCGCCCGGCGCAATTCCGACATCCAGTCACCCTGATCGCGCAACGTGACCGGGTGCGGTTTGATGATAAGGTTGATGTCCTCACTCGCGCCAAGCAGCATTTCCACTGCCCGCTGTCCGAGCAGTCCCAGCGCGGACAGTCTTCGATTCCACGTGGGGGCAAACAACACGGTCTTGTTACGCTTCGGCAGTGGGATTCGATCCGGCTCGGTCCGCTGCCCGCGAAACAGTGGATCCATCGGCACATGGCCCGTGACCCAGATGCGTTCCGCAGGGATACCGCTTTGGCGTACGTATTCATCGCGGATGGTGTCGCTGCTGACCCCGGCGGCAAAATCACAGCCCGCAGCGGCTTCGGCCTGATGACGTTTGCTAATCATGCCATGACGGACGAGTATGATTACGGCTTCCGGGAAGCGTTCACGTAATCCTTGCCCTTGCGCGTCGGCGACGACCAGGACTTCCGGTTGAAATTGATCAAATAACACCAGCTCTGCCGCCAGCAACACCGGGTGGCGCGCCCTGAGGGCCTGGAATATCGGGTCCAGTATGGAATAATGAAAGGCCTTGTTCAGATGCAGGCCGACACGCGCAGCGGGTCTGCCTCCTTCCTGTACCACCGGCGGATACAGAGCGGATTCGACGCTGGCAAGCGCGCCACTGCACAGGACATTGGCCGGAGCCAGCACGAGTGCCTGTTGCAGGAAGCGCCTCGCCTCCGTCATTTTACCTTCGAGTTGCAGCCCCACGCCCAGTTCGTATTGCGCCGTCGCCGACCCGGGTGCCAGCCGCAATGCCTCGCTGAGGGCTGCGGTAGCTTTTTCGGCATGTCCATCGCGCCGCAGCGATCGGCCAAGTTTGATCCAGAAGTCGAGGTGCTCGGGAAATTTTCTGGTGGCAACCTGGAACAATCGCACCGCATCGGCGTAGGCATACCGTCGTTCCAATAGCACCCCAAGCAATACCCACGCACCTGGTTGATCCGGATTCAATCGGATGGATTGACGCAGGTGGTGTTCAGCCTCGCGTTTTCGACCG
>JAYUHG010000032.1:0-2500 GCA_043767195.1 Gammaproteobacteria bacterium
AAACTGCTCCATGCGTTTTCCGCACTTCCGCCATCCATGGCGGTCGTCCATGGCGTCAGCCCTGCGGGCGACTAAATATATGCTTCCAACATGTCGCGCTCATCCTGGGGGATGTTGGTATTTTGCAGGCGATTTTTGATCATGTTGTCGTCAATGTGTTTGCCGTCAATCAGGCTTTTCTTTTCGTCCGCGGTCAGCTCATCGGAGAAGAACAGGTTGCTGGCGGGGACCAGGCCCATCTCCACGATGACGCCAATCTCGCCGGACATCTGGCGGAATTTGTCTATGGGCTGAGCAATTCTGCGCGTAGCGAAATCCTTGTCCGCCATCCCGGCGTGGTAAATGGCGTGGATTTCCATGCGGTAGCTGATGACGTGCCCGGGATCCTCGTTCTTGCTGAGAGCGGCCTCAATATGCTCCAGCCGCGGTCCGAGCATGGAGCACAAGGATTCCAGAATCTGCTGGTCTTCCAGTCGGTCGGAGTAGATATCGAGAATGTTATCAATGGCAAGCTGGTTGTAGGTATCAGTACTGAACAGCTCATTGCAGCGATAGGAAAGCAGTTTGTAGGAGCGTAAGCCCAAAGTTGAATAGATATCCGTCAGGTCGCGAATGTGCCGGTTAAAGCCCAGCGCGCAAACCAATTGCGAGTGATTCAGGCCTAGTTGAGTCGCGGCCTTGTTGATGCGCACGATGAAGTCGGCGTTCGGATCCGTGGATACCTTGTGAAAAATACGCACCAGATCGGCGTCCGAAGCGGTCAGCAGTTCAGTAAAACTTATCATGGGTGTCAGGGTACTTTGTTATCGTTTGACGCGCATGAATTCGTTCAGGATTGGTCGTTCATCCGCCGGGGTATTCTCGTCATTCAGCCGTGCCTCAATCAAGTCCCGCGGGATCAGTCCCCGCGCCAGCAGCCGCCGCTTTTCCTCAGGCAGAATGGTATTACGGAAAAAGATGTCCCCGGCAGGGATGATCTTCGCATCCACGATAATTCCCACCTCATTGAGCAAGGCGCGGAAACCGCTGTCAGTCCGGTTCAGCCGTTCCTCGGCGAAGTCCATGCCGGCAATGCCTTCATTGTAGACCGTGCGAATTTCGGATTTGTAACGCTCAATGATCATGGAATTGACGGTTTCCTCAATGCGTTGCTCCACTTGCTCCAGGCGTTCCTTCAGCAAGTACTGCATCACCTGCAGATTGGCGGGGTCTTCCTTGACCACGGTGTAGACCGCAAGCACATCATCCAGGGGAAGCTTTTTGTATATGTCGGTGGTGAAAATATCATTGCGCTCCTTTGCCAGTTCTTCAAAGGTCGCGTAGCCGAGAATCGGCATGATTTCGGTAATCAGGCGCGCGTGACGGTTGAATCCCACGGCGCAAATCAATTGTTCGTTGCGCAAGCCCTCGGCTTTGGCGATTTCCGTCAGGCGGTTGCCCATGGATGTGGCGCGCGCCTGGTAGCGGAAAAAACGCTGTACCAGAGTCTCCTCCGGGGCCGTGAGGATGGCGCGAAATACCGAGGGCGGTACTGAATCAGTTTCAGACATGATTCCGTGGTCCAGTTCCGGGAACACCGGCCTGTGCCTGGTTCATTTCAGTAATTGCTGCAAGACGCCGAAGTTTCTGACCCAGGGTGTGACCTGACGCAGGCTGCCTGGCAATTGTCCTGCCGCCTGTGCCGCCTCAGCATAACTGTTGTAGGCCCCGTACAGGGCGTTGTAGCGTGTGGTGCCGTTGATAAGGACTTCTATATACGCCGAGTCCCCGGCGACGCCGGCGTTGTTCAGAAATCCCAGTATGTCTTTCTCGCTGGTGACGCTGCCGATTTGCAAGGTATACGAATCCGGTTGTTGCGCGCGAACCCAGTCCTCGCGCTTTGGCCCGGCGCCGGCAGTGGTGATCGGTTTCTCCACGGGCTGTGGTTTTGGCTGAGATGCAGCGGGTGGTTCCGGAACATAAACCCTGGTGGAGGTCACCGGCTGTTGCTTGGCTGCTGGCGGGGGCGTCGCCGGAGGCGCCGCGGGAGTGGCTGTCGCTGCTGTCATATCCGCAAGGTGTTCTGGATGGGCAATCGGCGCTGGCGCGGTGGTCGCGCTGTTGTCCACCATCTGCTTGAGTTTATCGCGCGCCTCCATCAGGCCTTGGGCCGCAGCGCGTTCATACCACTGTTTCGCCACCGCCGGATCAGGTTTTACTCCAAATCCACTTTCATAAAACACGCCCAGATTGAACTGTGCCTGGGTGACTCCCTGGGCCGCGGATTTGTTGAACCAGTCCAAGGCCTGTGCGTAGTCCTTTTTCACGCCGCGCTCGAACGCATACATGACGCCCAGACTGTATTGGGCATGGCTGTGTCCTTGCAAGGCGGCCTTGCGGAACAGCTCCGTGGCACGGGCGTCATCCCGGCCCACGGCCAGGCCGCGGAAATACATCAGACCAAGATTGAACTGAGCATCTACCTGGCCGCCGTTGGCCGCCAGTTCCCACCACTTGGCGG
>JAYUHG010000033.1:0-5907 GCA_043767195.1 Gammaproteobacteria bacterium
GCCGGCCAACGTAACCAACTGCGCGCTGACCACAGACCCAGACACAAAGGCGCCAGCCACAGCAGACGCGGAGACGGGAGATCCGGAATTGATACCAGGACGAGGACGCCGAGTAAAAACAACGCGCTTCCAATGCGCATAACCATTCATCCCTGTGTAAAGCCGCTTACATCAATTGCAACTATAATACGCGTCGCCTATGCCCAACCACCAGTCACGGCTGTGAAAAAATGGCTTCACGGCTTCATGCCGGACCATCACACACTCCGGCAACACCGGGCCCTGGCGTTTCTGGGCACACTGCTGCACGACCCACGGATATTTCATCTGACCCGGCACTCCGCCGCCGGAGGTATGGCCGCAGGCCTGTTTTGCGCATTCTTCCCCATTCCCGGGCACATGGTGTTTGCCGCGATTGCGGCTATCAGATTTCGGGTCAATCTGCCCATTGCCGCGGCGGCGGTTTGGATCACCAATCCCGTCACCATGCCGCCTATCTTCTATGGGGCATATCGGCTCGGCGCCGCACTGCTCGGTCGTCCCCCGGAGCAGGTAAGTTTTGAGTTTAGCCTGGAGTGGTTCAGCACCACGTTCGTACACATCTGGCCGCCGTTGGTCACCGGCTGCTTGATACTGGCGATTACATCGGCGCTGCTGGGTTACGGATTCGTGCAACTGCTATGGCGGCTGGCGGTGGTGATGAAAGTCAGGGAACGGCGGATGCGACAACGGGATCCCGGTCGCTCCGGGCGTCCTGCCCTCACGCGGCATACCCCACATCCTGCGGGTAGCTTGCGCCGGGATGACTAAAACTGACCTGGTGCCAATGACTACGGCGCCAGCGTACTCAAGTGCCACCCAGTGCCTTTTTGATACGTTCCTCCGCGGAATTAGTATCAGCTTGATCTTTTTTCTTCTTTGGCTTGCGTTTCTTCTCCGCTTTTGCGGGTGTCTCAGCTTTGGCAGCCGCCTCGGCCTTGAGTCTGGCGTTGGCCAGTTTCTTGCGCACTGCCTCGCGCACCGCCGCCACCCCTGGTGATTGCGGCTCGATGCGTTCAGCTCTCAACACATAGCCTGCGGCATCATCGGTCTTATCTTTGGCCAGCGCCCCATAGGCGAGATCCACGTAACGCTGGGAAAGCGCCCGCAACCCCTCCGTGGCCGCGGCATTGCCCGGCTCTAATGCCAACACTTCGTTATAGCGTTCGTAGGCGTTATTGCCCTTGGGGGACATGAGTCGCAGGGCGGCCATATCCGCTTCAGCCAGCGACAATAAATCCACAATCGTGGTCGAGGTCGCCTCGTCTTGGACGGTAGACTCGGAGGTCTCCGCTGGCGCTGCCGCATCAGCAGCCGTCGCCACATTTGAAACTGGTTCGGGCGTATCGCCTGAATCCTCATCCCCTGAAAACAGAAACACTCCCAACCCTAGCAAAACAGTGATGGCGGCGGCGATCATTATCAAGCGCCGTTTTTCAGGACGCTGGGCCGGCGTCACGATCTTCTGCGTTTTGACCGCCGGCACATCACGACCCACGGGTTCAGTACTCGCCTCGCGATCCAAAGTCCTGGTGCGCTCCGTCGCCGGGAACGCCTGAGTGGTGGCGTCATGAGTAAGATCAATGACATCTGTCACTGCCTCCGACATTGACACCGGGACATCGGGTTGTGTATCAATTTCTGCTTCGTCAAAGCTGAATTCTCCGCGCCACAGGGCAATACTTTGCGGTCGCTGCTCGGCTTTGAAGGCCAGCGCATGATCAATGGCGGCAAGAAATCGCGCCGAGTACCGGCCTGCCATCATTGACGAGAGTTTGTGCAGATCATCCTTCATACCCTGCAAGAGCATGGCGCTGCGGTCAGTGGCGGAACTCGGCGCACTGCCGAGAATGGCACGGTAGAGTGTCGCAGCCAGACCGTAGATATCGGTCCACGGTCCCTGCCGTTCACCCTTGGTGGTGTATTGCTCAATGGGCGCGTAGCCGGGCGACACCAGCGTGGTCATGGCTTGCGCATCCGCCTGAGTCCGTGTCTGGCGCGCGGAGCCGAAGTCCAGCAGCACCGGGCTGCCGTCGGTGCGGATGAAGATATTCCCCGGCTTGATATCGCGGTGAATGAAGCCCTTGGTATGCATCAGCTCCAGACCATTCAACAACGGCACCAGGATTTTGATCAGCCGGCGCTCATCCAGGGTCTTCTCCCGTTTCAATACCTGTTGCAGGCTCTCCCCCAGCTCATAGTTCATGACCATGTAGGCGCTGCCGTGCAACTCGAAGACATTCAATACTCGCACCAGATTTGGATGCTCGAATTTGGTCAGCGTCCGCGCCTCTTCCACGAACCGGGTCAACCCCCATTGGAAGTCTTCTTTGTGATCATCCGACTGCGGCTGGATGGTAAGGTCGGCCAAGCGCGCAGCCATCTGGCCGGGCATGTACTCCTTAATGGCCACCTGCCGATCCAGGTTGATATCCAGCGCCAGATAGGTGATGCCGAAAGCACCCTGCCCCAGCACCTGCTGAATGCGGTACCAATGCAGTTGGTGGTTGTCAGGCAGGGCGTTGGGGTGGGATTTATTGCTCATTCCAAATCAACGCGGCGCCGCCACCAGTGCCAATAATTTTCCGTCTGGGGAAACGGCGAGTCGCGAGAGTTGGCCCGCCTCCTTGACCTCAGCAACCAATTGCCAGTGCCCCGGCCCGATGCCGTGGTAATAGAGCCCGGAGCCCTTGGTGGATAACACACCCGAACCATCCGGCAACCAGGCATAGTCGCCTTCCGTGCCCGGCAGCAGCGGGAACAATGGTGCGTCATCTTTTCCATCCACATTGACCCGGTGCAGCACCGGCTGCTGGTTTTCCATGCGCACATAACTCACAAAGCCATCTGGCGCCAGAGCAATGCAGCGACCAATGCCGGAAGCGATGGTGGTGCGCTTGAGGGAGTCCACCACTATGCGTTGCAGGGTTGGCGGTTCGCCGAGAATGAAGGCAAACACGATGTCAGAGGTGGCGAAGGTGTAGTAGCCAATGAGATCGGGCAGCTTCAGCACCGTCTGCCCGCGGCCACCATCCGCCGGGTAACGGCGGATCTCCTGGATCTTCCCGGAGTCTTCCCATACCACGGTGAAGGAACCGCCATCCGGGCTTTCCGCGGGGGAATATTCGTTTTTCGGTGTGCGGGTGACCTGGTTATGGGCATGGCTGTGCAAGTCAAACCGATAGATATCATTTTGTTCACCACCGTGACGGGCGCTGAACAGCAGACGCTTACCGTCCGCGCTGAAGCTGGGTTGATTGTCGTAGCCCTTGGCCATAGTGATATTGCGCCCCAGCCCCAGCGTGACCCCACTCTGAGTTGCTGATATTTCATACAAAAGAATGTCGGTTTCCGGCAACGTGGGGGTGGGCGCAGCCTGCTGCACGGCAACAAGCAAGAATGCTGAGATAATTGTAGTCATGGGCAGCTCCTGGTTGCGCCGATTGTACCGAATTGATCGAGGTGAGACTAAAATGGCGCATGCCAGCGCGACCGCTCCGATTTCCTGCCACCGCCAGAGACGAGAAAGTGCTGGTGCGTCTGCGCAAGCTCTGCCTGACCCTGCCCGAGGTCACTGAGACTGGTTCATTCGGCCACCCCAACTTCCGCGCCGGCAAAAAAACCTTTGCGGCGTATGAGCCGGTTCGGGGCCAGCCCTCCATTGCGTTCAAGTTGGACGCCGCCGAAGTGGATCTGATGCTGATTAGTGATGAGCGCTTTTTCCCGACCCCCTACGGTCGTGGCATGTGGGTCAGCCTGTGGTCAGACGGCGCGCTGGACTGGAAGGAAATTGAGGAACTGCTGCTGCGCAGTTATCGCGGCGTGGCGTTGAAGCGTATGCTCTCCGCTCTGGACGGGAAGGCTTGAGCAACACCCTTTGTCATCCCGACAGAGCGAAGCGACGAGGGATCTTGGCTTTGCGAAAATAAAGATTTCTCGCTGCGCTTCGAAATGACAGTGAGGCGCGCAGGATGACAAGCGCGTTGCCGCTCATGCTTGTCAAAGATATTGCTTGAGATTTATCTCACGCACGGACCACAGTGTGCCCGCCACGCCGATGCCGACCACGCCGATCATGATGAACAGGAACGGAAACCCGCCAGTGACGCCCACCACGGCCAGTGTAATGATTATAAAAACCCGCAGGACCACCGTGCCCAACAACATCTCTGCTATCTTTTTTTGCCAGATACGGAAGGTGACCATGGTCAGACCCAGCAGAAACATGCCGGTTAGTCTGACGAAGGGCGATTCATCCACGATGGCCGGATCGAAGCCGATATAGGGAAGGATCGTTTTCGGAATCAACAATAACGGCAAACCAAGAAAAGCGGTGTAACTGGCGATGTATAACTGCCACAAAAAGGCTTTTGCTGGCATGGCTGTTTCTCCTGCTTGAGTGGGAAATACCGTCATTCCGGCCTGGTAGGTCAGTGTCCAGGAATAGCTGTCTGGACCCCGGTTTTCACCGGGGTGACGGGTGTTCAACGCCGGCGAACTGTCGGATCACCCGGACGACTTCACCGGGTTGATCGAGTGACAGAAAGTGACCGCCGTCTTTGATGGTTTCCAGCTTCGCCCCCGGCACTTCCGCCAGAGTCTGCTTGCGCTCAGATTCGTTGGACCAGTCCTGCGCGCCATAAACTAACAGCACCGGCAGTTTGATTTTTCCATAGACCGCGCGCGCGGATTCCCAGGACGCCGCATTACGGATCAAATTGATAAATCCCTGGTAGTGACCCTTGCGCACACCGGAATCCCACACTTGCTGCAGGAACCCCTGCGTCAGGGCATCCGACCGGAACACGCCACCTTGCAGGATCAGCTTTTCAATAAAGGGCTGGCGCAGGCGCATGAAGGTCTCACCCAGAATCGGGATGCGCGACAACTGCACAATCACAAAGGCCACGATATTGCCGCGCGTAACGCCCAGTCCTTTGCCGTAGTCATAGGGGTTGATGGACACGACATTTTTCACCCGCGGATTGTGCTTGGCGGCGATCAGCAGCGGGATGGAGCCGCCAATGGAAATCCCGGCCAGGGTCGCATCCTTGATATCCAGTTGATCCATGAACTTCTCCACCGCGGCCACGAACAGATCGGGCACATAGTCAGCCTTGGGAATGTCAGAGAAGCCATGGCCGGGATAATCCAGCGCATACACCGTCGTCGTCTTGGCCAGTTCGGGAATAACTTTTTCAAAGATGTCGAGTTGGGTGCGCAAGGTGTGAAGCAACACAACATTTGGCCCCTGCCCGGTCTTGATGTAACGGATGCGCACACCGTCCAGGGTCAGATACTGAATGGCAATTCCCGGCCCCCAATACAAAGTAGCTGGTTCCTGGGGTTGGGAGCGCAGTGCCTCCACCAGCAAAGAAAGCAGCACCGGAACTATCGTGGCGGCGATAATGACGATTAACCAGCAGGTGGCGTTGCTCATATAATGATTTCTCACTTGTAAAATGCAAGTTACAATAAATATATCATGTCACTTCATAAATGCAAGTTACCTGACAATCAGAAGGTCCCGCCATGCCGGTAAAGCCCCCTGGCCGGGCTGTGCTGCCGAATCCCAGACGCTCCACCTGCCCGGTGGCCTGCACTCTGGATCTCATCGGGGATAAATGGACGCTGCTGATCATCCGGGATATGTTTTTCGGGAAATCCCGCTATAAGGACTTTTCTGCATCGGAGGAAGGCGTGCCGACCAATATTCTCGTTAACCGCCTGCGCAAACTGGAGGGCGCGGGGCTGGTGTCCAAATCGCCCTATCAAAAAAATCCGATTCGCTTTGACTACCAACTGACCGATGCCGGGCGGAGTCTGGGTCCCATTCTGCAGGCGATGATTGACTGGGCAGACAAGCAC
>JAYUHG010000034.1:0-2495 GCA_043767195.1 Gammaproteobacteria bacterium
TTGTCGAAGGCCATGCCCTTGCCAAACAGGTCGGAGAAATCTAATGACAGTCGCCGCGGCAGGCTTTGGAAACTGAGCAGGCCAAATAAGCGTCCGGCCTTGGGTTCAATGTCCAGCAAATGGCCTTTACTCACCTGCATATGCAACGAACCGTTCAGCTTCGCCCAGGAAAATTCCGCAGGTGTTCCGGCCCAACCGGCGTCAATCTCCATTTCAGTTTTTCCTTTGCGTACCGCGGCGACGTTATAGCCAAAGGTTTGCAGCATGTCATCAATGGTGTCGGCATTAATCTTGATGGCAAAGCGAGACTTGTCATCTTCGCCCTGCCGGAGCCAGGTTCCCGAGCCATTAATGCTCAGGCCCGGTTTGCTGAATTCCACACTGTCAATGCGCATGCCGTCGGCTATCCGGCTGGCGCTGAGCTTCATGGCACCCAGGGCGTGACCGTGGAAGTCCAGGTCCGCGACGGCGACTTGCAATGGCAATTGCGCGCGCGGATCCAGGGCGCGCCCGGATTCTTTTCCGGTGTTGCGCGCGATCTTCAATCGCTGCAGATCAACGTGGATGGGTTGTGTGCCATCGGTGGCGACCGGGATTGAAACCTGGCCATAAATGTCAGCGCCATGCAGTTGAAAATCCCAGGCGGCATCATTGCGCGCGGCGCTGACTTCCACTGCGCTGAAATTCTGCCCCAGCAGGAACAGTTGGCGCGCCTGGCCGGAGGCGTTGATGTTTACTGGTTTGCTCACACCGGACCGGGCCTGGGCATCGCGCACTTCGCGCAGCACATCCCACCATTCCGTCACCGGCAAAGAGGCGATGCTGCCGGTTACGCGAATACCATTGTCGCTATGTGGTGCCGATTCCGGATCGCCGAGCTCAATGGCCACCGCGGGCGCCTGATCCGTTGTCTTTCTCGGGCTGAATCCCGCGGTCAGTATGCCGCCATACCTGACTTCAATGTCGCTGGGCTGCGGAGTGTCGAGCACACGGGTCATGCTAAATGCAACCGGCACGTCCGCCGCCTTGCCCATGGGCGCCGGAAAATCCAGCACAAGTCCCATCAAGTCCGAGTCTACGGTCACGAGCCGATTGGGTTTACCGTCGCCATTGGTATCGGTAAAGCGCACGGCCATGGTCCAGTCCGCCGCACCCCGCATGCGGCTGAACAATTCCGGCTGGCCACTGGTCATGCCGGGGAAAAAGTCGTCCAGACGCTGGCGAATAAATGCGTCATCGCTACTGCCATGTACTTCAAAACGCGGTGGTTCAGACGTTTGCGCACGGTCACCGAACACCACCACTTCCACCGGCTGACCGTGAAATTGCGCCTTAATACCGGACCCCGTCGCGCTGGATCGTGTGAAATCAACCGCGCCGGTGATTTTTTGCAGTACCAGATTGGGCAAACCGGAGTGTAATTGTGCATTTCTCAATTGCAGTGTTCCGGAAACTTCAGCCGGCGCGCCGACGCCACCCAGTGGTAGGGACAGTTCCAGGCGCATATCCATTTCGTCCCCGCCAAGACTTTTTTTAATTTGCGCCAGGGTCGGATCAGTACTGAGCGGGCTGTTTTCGATAAACAGACCGAGATCAGCCACCTGGCCGGTGATATTGCCATTTATCAGCAGACGTTTTTCAGTAGCGCGGATGTCGGGAATGCGCGCCGTGGCATCCTGGAATGATGCGTTGAACATTTTTCCGCCGGCGATGCGCAACATCATCTCCGGGCCGTCAAATTCTATTTCCGCGTCAAGGGCGTCAATGGGTGGCCACTTGTCCGAGTAATCCAGTGTGACGTCTTCGGTATTAACCAGCGCCGTGAATTTTCCTTCCCGTTTCCGAAACGGAAATTCCCTGAGATATCCGCGCAAGACCAGATCAGCGGATAGCATCCGGCCTGAGACCAGCGCCCGGTTAAACCATGGTCGCAGGCGACCGTCTTCGCGTAGCGGAAGATACTTCGTGGCGGCAAGGACATCAGCTGGTCCGGCGTGGGCGGTAATGTCAATGAATGGCCCCTGTTCCGATCCCGCCTGGTCGAGGATGCGCCCGGAAACTCTGGCGCTGGCATCGGGGCTGTTCAATGCCAGGTTTGTGGTGGAAACACGCCATCCTGTATCCGACCGTTTCCATTTCAGAGTTCCCTGCAATCCGCTTAATGCCAATCCTTTGGCTCCCAAGCGGGGCAGGTGCAATGTCAGGGCATCGTTACTGAATTGCATGCGCCCCTGACTGAGGTTTCCACTTAGACGACCGGATGCGGATGCGATACCGGGAAGCGGTTCCAGCCCGGTTACAGTCAGGCCACGCAATCCAAAATTATAGTTGAGCTTTCCCTCACCAAAGGCGATGAGGCCATTCAGCAACTCGCCACGCATGTCAATCCGGTTCAGCCGCTCATCGGTCGCATCTCCGGTGCGCGGCAACGCCAGAACCAGCGGCGCAATGTCAGCGAGCTGAAGGTAGCTGAAGGTCACGGTATGGCGCGAAGC
>JAYUHG010000035.1:0-2488 GCA_043767195.1 Gammaproteobacteria bacterium
ATCGCCATTCTGCAGGGCGCCGGCAATTGCCCGTGCGTGGTGCGCACCCCCAGTCATGACCCGGTGTGGATCGCCCGGGCGTTGGATGCCGGCGCGGCGGGGATCATTGTTCCGCGCGTGGATGATGCGCAGCAGGCAGCGACCATTGTGGCCCATGCAAAGTACCCGCCTGCGGGCCGACGTGGCCTGGGCCTCGCCCGGGCCCATGGCTACGGTTTGCGCTTTAAGGAATATCTGGCTAACGCCAATCGGGAAACTGTGATCATTGTGCAGGCGGAGAGTCAACTTGCCGTGGATAACATAGCGGCAATTGCGAAAGTCCCCGGCGTGGATGCCATCTTCATCGGCCCCTATGATCTGTCCGCCAGTCTCGGGTGTACCGGCGACATCGGCGCGGCGATCGTGTCCGCGGCGGTGGATAAGATAATGAAAGCCTGCCGCCGAGCGGGAAAACAGGTGGGCTATTTTTCCGGCAATGTGGCCGGCGTTCGCCGCGCCATGAAGCAAGGCGCGACACTGCCGGTGGTGGGGACCGAGTCGCTACTGCTGCTCGGCGCCGCGCGAAACATGTTGGCTGAACTTGGCCGGTAAATATTTCCGCCACAATATTAATGTATGCCTCCTGCCCAAAGTGCGGACATATACCGGCGCACCCCGCCGCCAGCCCGGAAACCTGTCCCGCCTGCGGTATCGTCTACGCCAAATGGCTGAAGCGGCAGTTGGGTGCCACGGCTGCCGGCACCACGACTCAGGATACCAGGACTAATACTGGCACCGGTGCCGTCTACTGGCTGCAGGTCCATCTGCTGCACACTGAAAGCAGAGTCAACCCGTTCATCTTCTGGGGCCGCGCGTTCGTCTTCGTGGTGATGATCATCTGGGGCTGGAAATTTTTGCGCATGAATTTCGTGCAAGATTTCGACGCCATCGGGCGCTCCTTCATGCACCTGCCCAATCTGGTGTTCCACGAGGCCGGGCATGTGCTGTTCCGGCCTTTCGGCTGGTTCATGACCATTCTCGGCGGCAGCCTGGGACAATTACTGATGCCTGGGATACTGATCGGTCTGTTCGTATTCAAGTACCACAACCCCTTCGCCGCGGCGGTATGCACCTGGTGGTTGGGCCAAAGCAGCATGGATCTCGCGCCATATATTGATGACGCCCTGGATCAAAAACTGGTGCTGCTGGGCGGACGCACCGGCGCCGACGCGCCGGGCAATCATGACTGGAATAACATCCTGGGTGAATACAACGTCCTGGAGAAACACCGGTACTTTGCCGACATCGCCGATACCAGCGGCAAGTTTATTATTGTGCTGGCGATAATCTGGGGTGGGATCCTCTTATATCGGCAATTCCAAAATCTGGAGAAATTTTGAGCGCACCCATATTCAACGCCGCCATCGCTGATCTGCTGCGCGACCCCAAACGCCGCGTCAGCGTCCTGACCGGCGCCGGCATTTCCGCGGAAAGCGGTATACCCACCTTTCGCGGACCGGAGGGTTATTGGACCATCGGCTCCGCGGTGTACACACCCCAGGAGGTGGCTACATACGCCATGTTCACGCGCCACCCCGAGGAGGTCTGGTCCTGGTATCTGTATCGCTTCACAGTCTGTCTGGATGCGGCGCCCAATGCCGGCCATCACGCTCTGGTTGAGATGGAACGGAAACTGGGAGATCGTTTCAGACTCATTACACAGAACATAGATAATCTGCATTTGCGCGCCGGCAATACGCCGGCGCGTACCTTTCAGATCCACGGCAACATCAATCATGTGCGCTGCGCCAATGAGTGCGGCAATGAGGTATCGCTGCTGGCGGAACCGCTCAGACGCAGGCGTGAAAGCCGTGAACTTTCCGATTCAGAATGGGAGTTGCTGCGCTGTGGCCGCTGTCGCGGATGGTTGCGGCCCCATGTGCTGTGGTTCGACGAGTTCTACAACGAGGAACATTTCCGCTTTGAAAGCTCCATTCGCGCGGCGTCCGATACCGATCTGTTGATCATCGTCGGCACGTCAGGCTCCACCACGCTGCCCAATCATGTGGCCTCCATCGTCCACCAGCGTGGCGGTACGATCCTGGATATCAACATAGAAGAGAGCGCCTTCACTCCGCTGGCGCGTAGCAGCGTCAACGGGGCATTCATAAACCAACCCGCGGCAAGCACCTTATCCGCATTGGCACGGTTGTGTCGTTAGCGAGAACCGGTGGTGCCGCCGTCAGATCGGCCCGCAAACGCCGTAACTGGTATTCCAGTTCGAAATAGCCCCGCAGTTGCACATGCATACGCACTGCGGTGGTGGACGCATGCACCAGGAACAACAGTACGAAGCCACCCATGACACTGTTGTAGCGATCCCCCAGTGAAATCAGATATACCGCGGGCAACAGCAACGCCGGGACCAGGTAGCTGAACAACACGCGCAGGCTGGCGGCATAGGCCACGGTGGCGCCGGCTGCCAGGCCGCACACCACCAGGATCACCA
>JAYUHG010000036.1:0-5871 GCA_043767195.1 Gammaproteobacteria bacterium
AAACTCATCGCAAACTCAATTTCAGGGGTCTTCGAACCATTACCCAGTCGAAAATAATCGAATGGGAGCGATTTTACGAAGCCGATTTTTTTGAGGCCCCCAATTTGCCGAGTTTTCACACGGCCTGGTAGGCCCAGATGACGGCGACCATGGCGGTGCCCAACTGGGCAAGTTGCCAGACAGATTGTGGCGCCGTCGCCGCCGCCTCGGGAGCGGCGGCAGTCGCGATGCCCACATAGGCCAGCGCCAGCACGGCAAGCACCTTGCCAACCGCGGCGATGCTCGCGATACGGGTGCTGCCGCGCGTTGAGTACATGGAAATGGATGCCAGGATGGCAATGGCGCTGGCTGCAGCAAGGCGGCGCAAGGACTCATCCAGCGGCAAGAGTACCGACAGATAATCCGCGAAGCCCCGCGCCACCGCCGCAATGGCCACGGGACTGGCGAATAGTGCGGACCAGGCCAAGACGAATGCCAGGCCCGGCCCGAAAGAAGCATAAAGATAGGAATATTCCCCGCCCGACCGGGGAACTCGCACCGCCAAC
Organism: Gammaproteobacteria bacterium; assembly: GCA_043767195.1. Taxonomy (GTDB): domain Bacteria; phylum Pseudomonadota; class Gammaproteobacteria; order Eutrophobiales; family Eutrophobiaceae; genus 2-02-FULL-61-13. The sequence goes on from JAYUHG010000036.1 coordinate 546, forward strand.
TCTGCGTAGCACAGCGCCCCGCAAATGCACAACAAGCCGCCCAGTGCCCACAACAGCAAACTCACGGACACCGACCCCGCATTGGCCGCCACTTCCCCCGGAACCCGGAAAATAGCCGTGCCAATCGTGTAGGCAACGATGAACAGCGTCGCGTCCACGGGACCGATCAGTCGCGGTAACTTTTCACTCATGGAACGACGCTCCTGGATTGCCGGGCCGGAAAGATGTGTATGCAGGTATTTTACCGTTCGGCGATGGAGCCGTACCGACTTGATTGAGGGACGGAATCGGGGACACCCATGCATTGTCATCAGTTCGAGGCACTAGGGGAGAATGTTGATTTCAAATGAAAATTTCGCGCGAGTCCCCGGTTGTTAGTGTCAGCGTCGGGAACTGAAAGATTGTCGGACGGGGTACCAAATACTATTTTGGTGCTATAGTGCCAGCGTATATTACTACTTTAGGAGGTGTGCAATGGCAACCGTTTCTAGTCCCAGCGTCAAGGTTGTTGGTACAAACGGGCAGATCTCACTCGGCAAGCAATTTGCCGGGCGGCAGGTATTGGTTGAAGAAACGGAACCGGGTGTCTGGCTGGTGCGTACCGCGACGGTGCTGCCTGACAACGAAAGCTGGCTACATCAACCCGCGGCTGCGGCAGCCTTGCAACAGTCGGTGTCTTGGGCGCAGAACAACGCCCCCAGCGATGCGAACATCGCTACTGTCATAAAGAAGCTGGCGCGTGGCTAAGGCGAACACGGATCGGCTGGTCAGACTGGATCTGAACAACCCGGTGTTTCAGGGCAATTTGTTGGCACTGGAAAAGCCGGAGCGCAATGCCGTGCTGGATACGTTGAATAAGCTGCGCAAATTGACCTGGAATCAGGTGTATCGGGACGCGGGGTTGAAGTGGGAGAAAATTGTGAGTATCAAGCCACCGGAAGGAATAGATTCTATCTACTCCTTGAGAATCACCCGTTCGCGGAGAGCGACGGCTTATCGCCAACAGGACTTCTTGCGCTTGTTGACCATCGCACCTGACCACGGCAGCACTTATGGCAAGAAGTAATTTGCGCGTGGCGTCGTCAATGTGAGAAATCATGGGGTCATGGGAACATCGAGGACAGCCACGAAATTTTCATTTGAATTCAATCTTCTTCCCTCCAGCGTACAGAACTTGGCGACCCTTGCCTTAGAACATAGCGGAAAGAACATTGGGGACATCCACGATTTACTCGTTGATTTCAAGAGATTTTTCGATGAGTGTCCCCGATTTCACGCCTGTGCTTCCGGGACTATGGCATCGTCGGGCGCGATGATGTAGGTTTCCGTATCGGCCGATATTTGGAGTGAATATGTTGAGACATACATTAATAGTAGTGTTGTTTATGTTGCTGGGCGGGGTGGCACCGGCTGAGGAGAAAGCGCCGGATACGGCGGCTGACGTTCCGCCATCGGTGGAAGCCACGGCACCCGCGACGGAGCCTGTGGCCACGCCCGCACCCACGCCCGCCGCCACTGCAAAGAGCCCGGACACGTTTGTACCCAGCGAGGAGATTTCCGAGGATTTATCGGTGTCGTTTCCGGTGGATATTTGACATGAAGACCAATCCTGTTTCCGATTTCCTGTACCAGTTATTCGCGCTGATTATTTCGATAATCATCGTGCAGGCCGTCTACGCCACGGTGGTTCGACCGCGCGCGGATGTCATCCTTGAAGCGCAGCGCATTGAAATGGAATCCGGAAAACTGGTGGAACTGGAACGGTCCGTATACGTGATCCTGAAGGATCCTGAACAGGAGATCTGCATCATCCTCGGCTTCTGGTGCGTGGCCATCATGTTTCGCAAATTCAAACAAACCTTGAACGAGCGCAAGCTGTTGCAACCGCAATTTCTGGAGGTCCCGCCCGGCACCAGCATTCTGCCGGAGGACTCGCGCAAATATGCGCGTGTGTTGCAGGCGTTGCCGGAGACGGAACGCAACGGGCTGTTGCCGCGCACCTTGCTCACCGCCCTGCAACGCTTCAGCACCACGCGCAACATCCAGGACGTGTCCGACTCCATCCGCGAGGTCTGCAACAGCGAGTGGGATCGGCTCGATTCGGATCTGTCCATGATCCGTTACTGCACCTGGGCGATTCCGGCCATCGGCTTTCTGGGCACGGTGCGCGGCATCGGCGATGCCCTGGTGCAGGCGCAACGCGCGGTGATGGGTGACATCGTCGGCGTCACGGTCAGCCTTGGCGTGGCCTTCAATGCCACGCTCATCGCGCTCATATTCAGCATGTTGGTCATGTTTCTGCTGCACCAGTTACAACAGATGCAGGAACGCCTGGTACTCGACACGCAGAATTTCTGCGACACGAACCTGTTGCCGCACTTGCAGGTGCGCTGAAGCGCGGGTCGGGTATGCCTGCATTCATTTTCGAGTTGAACGACGCCGAAGTTCGCGTTGGCCACGGCGGCAAGATAATCGCGCGCAGCCCCGGGTATGCCGTGGTGCGCGATGAGGGCGTGTTCCTGGGCGCGGCCGCGCAACGCCTCGCCCACCTGCACCCGCGCCAGACCTTCAATCGCTTCTGGACCAGCCTGAATCAGGATGCGCTGGCCCTGCCCGCGCGCCAGTTCCGGCATCATGCGGATCTGGCCCATGCGCATCTCATGGCGCTGCACGAGCAGGCGGGCAAACCGGCGGAAGCGGTATTGGCCGTCCCCGGTGGTTTCAGTTCCAATCAGTTGTCGCTGCTGCTCGGCGTTGCCCAGTCCTGCCCGTTTACCACGGTGGGCCTGGTGGACTCTGCGGTGGCGGCGGCGGCGGCCACCGGGCCCGGGTCCTACCTGCATGTGGACCTGCGCCTGCACCAGACCATACTCACGCACATTGATATTGGGGACCGGGTGATACGTGGCGCCGTGGAAACCATTGATGACGGCGGTCTGGCCGGCATCTGGGACACCGCGACCGCATTCATCGCCGATCTGTTCGTGCAACACTGCCGCTTCGATCCCATGCGTCACGCGGAAACCGAGCAGGCGCTGTACGACAAACTGCCGCTTTGTTTTCAGGCGCTGTCATCCCGGCAGGAAACCCCGCTGGAGATCCAGTTCCGCAACACCGGGCATCAGATCAAGCTGACCCGCCCGGCCTTGCTCGCTCATCTGGATGCCCATTACCAGGCCACCCAGGCGCGTTTTCCCGCAGGCCGCATTCCATTACTGGGTGACCGCATTGCCGCATTGCCCGGGTTCGCGGCCCGGCTACCCCAGGCCCGGGTACTGGATGCAACGTCTGTGCTCCAGGGCTGTGAGCGGAATCTTGCGGCCATACTCAGTTCGCCACCCAACCTGAATTACGTCACTCGCTTGCCGCTGTCAGATGCTGCCTTATTGAATGCGCCGGACACCGCCGTCACCGCACCCGCCACCAGTGGACGCACAGTCACCCATGTACTGTCAGGTCATTCGGCCTGGCCACTGCGCGAACAGGCGATTTATCTTTCCACGAGCGGGGATGTGTCCGGTGTGCGGCAGGGGGCATCCGCCTGCGCCGTGGCGCTCAATAATCATTCCGTTGTCATGACACCGCTCACTGACATCAGTAGCTATTTGAACGGCGCGCGCCTCACGGGGAAACAGACGCTGGTGGCGGGGGACAAAGTCAGCTTCGCCGGCGCGGATACCGTCTATACGTTTATCAGTATCACCGACCCCCATGGCGCGTAGGCGGCGACAGGCAGTCACCTTCACCATTTCATTTCTGGACGTAATGTGCTGCGCCTTCGGCGTCATGGTGTTGCTGTTTCTGGTCATCAAACACAACCCGGTGACCGCCGCGGTGGCCAACAGCGCCTCACCGGATCTCTCCTCGGAAGTGAAGTTGTTGCAGACGGAGATCCTGGACGGCCATCAAAATCTGGCGGAGCTGAAAAATACCATCGCCGAGATTGACGAGGAAAAGGTCATCGCGGAGGGCCTGGCGCGGCGCATCAGCGATGATCTGCCCAAGGAGGGTAACGCCGAAACCCGCGAGGCGGATCGCGCCTCCGAAGAGCAGGCCGCCATGCGCAAGCGCATCGAGGAGCTGCAGAAGAAAAAAGATCTGCTGATCGAGGAAGGCAAGGCCACCGGTGAGGATACCCGGGCCTTCAGTGGTGAAGGCACCAGGCAATACCTGACCGGTCTGCAGATCTCCGGCAACCGCATCCTGGTATTGCTGGACACCTCCGCCAGCATGCTGGATGAAACCCTGGTGAACGTCATCCGGCGCAAGAACATGACCGATGAGCGCAAAACCGGATCGCGCAAGTGGCGCCAGGCAGTGGCAACGCTGGACTGGCTCACCACACGCTTCCCCATCGGCAGCAAATTTCAGGTGTACCTGTTCAATACTGATGTGAAAGCCGCCATCCCCGGGACCGAGGGACAATGGCTCGACGTCAGTGACGCGGCGCGCCTGGATTCGGTGGTTACCGCGGCCAGGGATGCCATCCCGGAGGGCGGCACCAGCCTGCAACAGGCGTTTCAGGCCATCGGCAAACTGCGCCCGCTGCCGGAAAATGTCTATTTGATCACTGATGGACTGCCGACCCTGGGTGGGGGGGGATCGCGCCGCAGCGGCAAGGTCAACGGCAACGAACGACTGAAACTGTTCAATGCCGCCGCGAATCAGTTACCGGATTCGGTTCGCATCAACACCATCCTGTTGCCCTTGGAGGGCGACCCCATGGCGGCCCATGCCTTCTGGGGTCTGGCCGTGGCCAGTGGCGGTTCGTTCCTGAGTCCGGCGGCGGACTGGCCATGAGACGTCAGCGACGCGAGGTGGATATATTTACCCTGTCCTTCCTGGATACGATCACCTGCGCCTTCGGCACCATGGTATTGCTGATCATGCTCTCCAAGCCGGGGGAACCCATCGTGCTGGAAGACTCGCCCAGCGATAAGCATGGTGTGATCGCCGATCTGCAGGAACAATTATTCACCATCCGCGGCGAAGCGAAGGTCCTGAATCGGGACCTGGACGCCAGACGTGAGCAGCTTTCCGAATGGAAGGACAAAGTCGCGCGGCTGAACAGTCAAGTAAGTGGCGTCCGCGATGCGAAGACTTCCGCGGAGGCCAGGGCCGCGGCGGATGCCGCCATCAAGGGCGAACTGCAACTGGCCATGCAGAAACTCACCGATGAGATGCGGCGGCTCTCGGCACAGCGCGAACAGATGCGCACGGATCTGGCGGGCGGCATCCCGGTGGACAGCGAGTATATAATTTTCGTCATTGATACCTCAGGCAGCATGTTTCAATACGCCTGGGATCGGGTCATGCAGGAGATGGT
>JAYUHG010000037.1:0-2484 GCA_043767195.1 Gammaproteobacteria bacterium
CGACCATGCCGGGCGATGGGTAAGAAGATAATGAATCGCCGTCGCCAGATAATGGTTCGGATTCATGAGTCCCGCGACCGGGCAGACAATGCCATGACGATCCGCGTCCGGATCATTGCCAAAGGCGATGTCAAAGCGGTCCTTGAGCTCGACCAGCCCCGCCATGGCATGTGTGCTGGAACAGTCCATGCGGATCTGACCGTCGTGATCCAGCGGCATGAAACGGAAAGTGGGATCAAGCGTCGGGTTCACCACCGTGATATCCAGACCGTACCGCTCCTGCACATATGGCCAATAGCCGGCCGCCGAACCGCCCAGGGGATCAATGCCGATCCTCACGCCCGCCGCGCGTATCTCGGGCATATCAATCGCCGCCGCCAGATCACTGACATAGGGCAGGACAAAATCCGTGGGTCTGGTCGTTGCCGCTCTGTGAGCCGTCTCGATAGATACCCGCCGCACGTCACGGTTGCCGCTACGCAGCAGGGCATTGGCCCGATCCTGGATCCAGCCGGTCACATCGGTGTCCGCTGGACCGCCATGGGGCGGGTTGTATTTGAAACCGCCATCCGCCGGTGGGTTGTGCGACGGCGTGATGACAATGCCATCGGCGGCATGTCCGGCGTGGGCGCGATTGTGCGTGAGGATGGCGTGGGATATCACCGGCGTCGGCGTGACGCCACCGTCGCGCTGGATGAACGTCTCCACGCCGTTGGCGGCCAGAACTTCCAGTGCCGTGCGCTCGGCAGGCGCGGATACCGCATGGGTGTCCTTGCCCATGAACAGCGGTCCCGCAATGTCATGGCTGGTGCGGTAGTCGCAGATCGCCTGGGTAATGGCGAGCACATGGGTTTCGTTAAAACTGGTGGCGAAGGATGAGCCCCGGTGGCCGCTGGTGCCAAAGCTGATTAACTGACTGGGGTCATCCGGATCAGGCCGATTTTCGTAATAGGCGCGCTCGAGCCGGCTGACATCAATCAGGAGATGCGCGGGCGCCGGCTTGCCGGCCAGCGCGTGAATGGTCATGGCCGCAGTTGGCGGGCTCGTTCCACGGCGCGGCGGGCCAGGACCGCGATTTCATCGTAGCGTCCCTGTGCGATCAGATCCTCCGGCACCATCCAGCTACCGCCGACGGCGACCACGTTCGGCAGTGACAGATAGTCAGCCAGGTTTTCCAGACTGACGCCGCCGGTGGGACAGAAAACCAGATCCGCCAGGGGTGCGGCGAAGGCCTTGAGCGCCGGTGCGCCACCGGACGGCCCGGCTGGAAAGAATTTCAGGAAGCGAAAACCGGCGTCGCGCGCCGTCAATGCCTCGGTCACCGTGGCGACCCCCGGAATAACGGGCACCTTCGCCGCGACAGCCGCCGCCAGCAACCGCGCTGGCGCCCCTGGGGTGACAATGAAACGACCACCGGCATCAACGATATGATCAATATCGGCGGCTGCCAGCGCTGTGCCGCCACCGACCCAGGCATCGGCCGAGGTCTTTGCCATGATCCGGATCGCATCCAGGGCGCAATCGGTTCGGAGTGTGACCTCCAGCACCGTCATGTCCGCGCTGACCAAGACGCGGGCCAGGGGTGCGGCGTGGGCGACATCTTTCACGGTCAGCACCGGGATGATCGGACACCGGGCCAGGGCGGGTTTCATGGATATCCACTCGGTGCTCATCATTAGCTCCTGTTCTTTAGTCACAAGTCATAAGTTACAAGGAAATCACACGCAAAGATTGAGTAACTACGGAAGTTCACTCGGCTTGATTTCCCTTGTGACTTGTAACTTATGACTAGCTTTTCAAGCATCCAGCCACTTGATGACCGTGGCCCCCTGTTCCGCTGAACTCACATTCTCGCGAAAACTTTGAAACAGCTCCCTGCCTGTTCCGAATTGATTTACTGCCAGATCCATATGCGCGGGTTCCCGGGCAGCAAACTCCCGATCCGGTACCTTTGCCTGCAACACTCCCTGCACGGCGTCCAAAAGGATCACGTCGCCGTCTCGCAGCCGGGCTATCGGTCCTTGCATGGCTGCTTCCGGCGTTAAGTGAATTGCCGCGGGTACGCGACCGGAGGCTCCGGACATGCGACCATCGGTCACCATTGCCACGCGATGACCGCGGCCCTGAAGCACACTCAGGGGTGTCGTTAGCTTATGTAACTCCGGCATGCCGTTGGCCTGCGGTCCCTGAAACCGGATCACGGCAATGAAATCCCGATCCAGTTCGCCACGCTTGAATGCGGCATCCACCTCCAGCTGATCGTGGAAGATACGGCACGGCGCTTCAATCACCCGGTGCTCCGGCGCCACGGCGGATACCTTAATTACACTGCGGCCCAGATTGCCGCGCAAAACTTTCAATCCACCTTCCGTGTCGAATGCCGCGCCCACCGACCGCAGGACTTCCAGATTACTGGATTCCCTGGCCAAGGGTCGCCAGGCCAGATTGCCGTTATCCAGCAGCGGCGCTTCTCGATAGGGTGTC
>JAYUHG010000038.1:0-5841 GCA_043767195.1 Gammaproteobacteria bacterium
TCCGCGGGCTTTGCAATCACCGCATTGCCCGCCGCCAGGGCTGCGGCAATCTGGCCGGTAAAGACGGCTATAGGGAAATTCCACGGGCTGATACAAACAAATGTGCCACGCCCGGAGAGGCGCAATTCATTTTGTTCACCGGTGGGGCCGGGCAGAGTGACTGGCGCCGCGAACAAGCGCCGTGCCTCGGCGGCGTAATAGCGCAAAAAGTCCACGGCCTCGCGCACTTCGGCCACACTATCCGGAATAGTCTTTGCCGCTTCGCGCACACACAGCGCCACCAACTCCGCGCGTTTCTCCTCAAATAAGTTCGCTGCCTGATCCAGCAGGGTCGCGCGATCCGTCGCCGGAAGTTCCGACCATGACGGCCAGCAAGCCGCGGCGGCATCCAGCGCAGCCTGGGCCGCTTTTTCATCAGCCCAAATCACCGTGCCGATACGCATATTATTCTGGGCCGGATTAACTACCGGCAGGGCGCGGCCCTTTAGCGCCTTGCCCGATATCAACGGCTGGGCCTGCCACGGGCGTTCCCCGGCGCGCGTCACGGACGCCATAAATTTCCCACGCTCGTTTGCATCGGCCAGATTGATGCCGGCGGAGTTGATGCGCGCCGGTGCAAACAGATCCCGAGGCAGGTGAATGGCCGGATGCCGGATGCCGTCCTTGCGTGACTCCGTCAGCAGCACCGGATCAGCAATGATGTCATCCACATCAATATCCTCATGCACCACCTGATTCACGAAGGAAGTATTGGCGCCATTCTCCAGCAGGCGCCGCACCAGATAGGGCAGCAAGTCTTCGTGGGCGCCCACCGGTGCGTAGACCCGGCACGGCACATTCAATTTGTTTCTATCCACCACCTCGGCATACAACTCCGCGCCCATGCCATGCAGACGCTGAAATTCATACGGTCGGTTTCCGGCGTGGTGATACACATAAGCCAGCGTGTGGGCGTTATGGGTGGCGAATTGCGGATACAGATGCGGGCAGTCCTCGAACAACGCCCGGACGCAGGCCAGATACGACACATCGGTATTGATCTTGCGCGTGAATACCGGATAGTCACTGAGGCCCTGTTCCTGGGCCCGCTTGATCTCCGTATCCCAATACGCACCCTTGACCAGGCGCACGGGAATAATTCGTTTGTGTTGCGCCGCCAGCGCCTCCAGCCAATGGATCACAGCCAATGTGCGTTTCTGATAGGCCTGCACGGCAAGGCCCAACCCCTCCCAGCCACTCAGCCCGGCATCAGCGTAGACCGCGGCAAATACTCGCAACTGGATCTCTAATCGATCTGCCTCCTCCGCATCCACGGTCAAACCGATGCCGGCACTGCGCGCCTCCCGGGCCAGCGCCAATAGTGACGCGGACAATGCCGCCACAGCCATCTCAGCGTGGCGATATTCAAAGCGTGGATACAACGCCGACAGCTTTACCGAAATGGTGGGTCGGGAGAAGAACGATTCGGCGGGTGATACACGTTCCCCGATAGACTGGATCGCCCGCGTATAGGATTCCTGGTAACGGGCCGCATCCGCCGTGGTCAGCACGGCTTCACCAAGCATGTCAAAAGAATGGTGAAAGGGAGTTTGTTCCTTGTCCCGGGATCGATCCAAGGCCTCGTCAATGTTACGGCCCATGACAAATTGCCACGCCATAATGCCCATGGCGGAGCGAATAGCCGTGCGCAACACCGGCCCTTCCAGGCGATTCGCCAGGCGCGCGAGATATTGCCGCGGTTTCCGCACCGCGTCTTCCCCCGGTTGCAGCATACTGCCAGTCAACATCAAGGCCCAGGTGGAGGCATTCACGAACAGGGAATCACTGGTGCCCAGGTGGCGTTTCCAGTTGGCGGAGGTCAGCTTGTCGGCAATGAGACGATCCGCCGTGGCGGCATCGGGAATGCGCAGCAGGGATTCCGCCAGGCACATGAGCACAATGCCTTCCTGTGACGACAGATCATAATGTTGCAGGAAGGCATGCAGCCCCGCGGCCTTGCGTTGCCGTGTACGCATGGCCTTGACCAGTTTTCGCGCCGTGTCATGGATGCGATGGTGATGGGCCATGGGGCTGCGGGCGCGTTCCAGCAGTGCCCACACCAACCGGGATTCATCCGCCAGCCAGTCCTTATTAATTTCCATGAACTGGTGGCGCAAGGATGCGTCCGGACCATTCTGATTGCGCCCGCGACTCAAGTGGTCCCCCGCCCATCAGCCCGGCGGAACCATTGCTGCAACAGCAGACCGGCTACGATGAGGATCAATCCCATAAACGTGGTTTTGGCAATGGTCTCACCCAGGAAAAAGTGAATGAACCACAGAGACAGAAACGGCGACACATATATTAATGTACTCACCCGGGCCGGTGAACTGGCCAGCCGCAGGGCCTGCAACCACAGCACATAGGTAATGCCCATTTCAAACAGGCCCACATAGACACCGCCCGCCAGTCCTGGCCACGGAAATACTGTGTTGCCGGACATCCCCCACCAGGCCAGTACCACGAACGGACAACTGCAAAGAAAACTCAGGAACAGACTCAACACAGGATCCAGGGGATCTTTGGTCTTGGCAATCCAGTAGCCCGCCCAGATGAGCGTACTGGCCAGCGCCAGTGCCACTCCGGCCAGGTTGATATTCCCGGAAACCCACTTGCCGCCGAAACAGATCACCACGGCGCCGGCATAGCAGATCCCCGCCGCCGCCAGATCTCCGGCGCGGAGTTTATGACCAAGAAACGGCACCGATAGCAACATGAGCGCAATGGCCCAGGTGTAGTTCAACGCCTGGGCTACCTGGGCGGGTAGCAAGGCATAGGCTTGAAACAAGAGCAGGTAATAAATAAGGGGATTCAGCAGACCCAGCCAAAGGGCGCGCTGATAAGCGATCCGGGTCTGACGCCAGGGCGATGCTGCCATACCGCGCGCCGCCAGCACAGCATAAAGACAAACCGTGGCGGTAAGCGTTGCCACCAGCAACAACTGCGGCACATCCAGATGGCGCAAGCTGATTTTGAACGCCGTGGCCACCGTGGACCACAATCCTACAGTCGCAAGGGCGAACGCCACCGCCAACCGGTCTTTGCCTGTCTCGGGCATGGGCTATTGTGGATCAAACCGCCAGCTCCGGGCCACGAAATACGCTTCACTCCTCACGCTTCACAAGAAGGGTAAAATAAAGCAGTGAACATCCCATTACCGTCCCCCGAACTCCAAACCGTCGTCACCCATTTGCGCGGCATCGCCCAGAAGGCAGTAACCACCGCGGGCGATTTGGAATCCAAACGCCGGCTGGTGGATCAATATTTCGCGGCCCATCCCAGCGTACTCGCACATGACGCTGAAACCCTGCCGGTCACACTTGGGAAGTTTTCTGGATCATGGGTCACCACACCGCGCAGTGATCCGGCGCGAAGATTGTTATATCTGCACGGCGGAAGCTGGATGGCGGGCCGGGTGTCCGCCTATTTGCCGCACGTTGCCCGAATTGCCGAGGCCACCTCCTGCACGGTGCTGGCGCTGGATTACCGCCTGGCACCGGAGCACCCATTTCCCGCCGGACTGGATGACTGCGTGGAGGCTTTTGTCTGGATGATCAATCATGGCCCACGGCATATCGGTCGCGCGCAGCACTACTTCATCGCCGGAGATTCCGCCGGCGGGAATCTGACACTGGCCACCTTACTGGCGCTGAAGGAGCGAGGCGAACAGTTACCGGACGCCGCCATAGCCCTGTCTCCGGCAACGGACCTGACCTGGAGCGGAGAAACCCTGGTGACCCGCGCCTTGGCGGACCCGGCACTGAACGCCGTGCTGATGCCACTGATAACTAATGTGTATTTGCAAGGCAGGGCAGCACCCGAGGCACCGTTGGTATCGCCACTTTTCGGCGACCTGAGTGGCCTGCCGCCAATACTGTTACAGGTGGGCGATGCGGAGATATTGCTCAGCGATTCAACGCGCTTCGCCGAGCGCGCCCGCACCGCCGGTGTTGACGTGACGCTGGAAATATTTCCATTCATGCCCCATGTATTCCAGGGCTTTGCGCCGTTGCTGCCGGAGGCGGTGGGGGCGCTGGAAAGAATCGGGAAGTTTTGCGGAAGGAAGTGAGAAAGCGACTCCCTCGTATCTCGTATCTCGTATCAGGGTGAGATCCCTCCTGTTACGGTGTCAATATTTTTTTCGAGATACGCTTCACGAACGACGAGATACGTCTTTTTACCTTTATGGCTTTTTGAACTTATACACAAACCTGTCCGTCTTGCGCCGCACACTCTCATCGAATACCACCTTGGTCCTGTCGTCGGCTGGATTACGCAGCAGATCGGTTTCTCCATCAAAGACAAATTTGTAGCGGGCGAATTCCGCTTTGACGAATTCCGCGTCAATGCGGTGGGTCTTGTCAATCACCGTGATACCGGAGCCTGCCGGGGCATGGTGATCCACTACGGCGACAATGCCGCCGGGCTTCAACGCAGCGAACAGCTGCTGCATGAATTTATCTGTGTCCACCTTCGGCCATTCCTCTCCGATCCAATAAGCATCGTGATAGGACATGACCATCAGGATCAGATCCAATTTTCCTTCTCCAAGACCCATGTCCTCCAGTTCCCGGTTCACACGGTTTACATTGGGGAAATCCCGGCCCACGAAGCGTGCATTGGCATCTTTGCTGGAGTAGTCGAAATAAGCGGCGTTGTTATGGGCGATGACACCGCCCTTGGGTCCTGCTATGTGCGACAGAATCTCGGAGTAATAGCCGCCGCCGGACATAATGTCCGCAACCTGCATGCCCGGCAGCACGCCGAAAAATGCCAATACCTCTACCGGCTTCTCCGTCACATCGCGTTCCCGATCCGCGGCGGAACGATCCGGCGCGGCAACGGCCTGCTCGATGGCGGCGCGGTCGGCGGCAATGGCGCCGGTGGCACAAAGGCTCAACATTAAAGATGCGATAAGACGTTTCATGGGCAGACTCCGGCAAGCAGGTATAAAGATAGCGGACAGATTATAGGAAATCACCGCCAGATGGCACGCGGCGGAATTACCGGTGCATAGGAACAGAACATTGTAGACTTTCGGCACGTGGCACCCGGAGCGTCAGGTTTCGAGCGCAGGACCCATCCAAAATGCATAGCCTTATCATCTTTGTTGTGGCCGCCATACTGGAGATCGGCGGTTGCTATTGCTTCTGGATGTGGCTACGGCTGCATCGGGACCCACTCTGGGTGGTGCCGGGGACCGTCATGCTGATTATGTTTGCCCTGGCCCTGACCCGGGTTGAATCCCAGTTCGCCGGTCGGGCCTTTGCTGCCTACGGCGGGATCTACATTATCGCCTCACTGTCCTGGCTCATTTTCGTGGAAAAAACACGGCCATTGACCTCGGACTGGATTGGGGTCGCCATTTGCCTGTTGGGAGCAGCGGTCATCTTGCTGGGCCCACGCTGGCTGGCGCTAAACCCCTGAATTTCCGCGCCCAAATCGGTTAAAGTAAGCACTCAGAAAAATTTCAACCAAAGGGGGAGGGGACATGGCTACTGTACAAGATAATGTAAAGAACGTGGATACCTGGATGCGCGGTTTGTTCATTGTGGTATTCGGGGTTATTTTCTATCTACTGGTTACGATCATCTGGGTGCTGGTGATATTTCAGTTCATCACGGCAGTGGTCACCGGTGCGCCAAACCAGAATCTCAAATCCTTCAGCGATTCGCTCACCCAATACGCCTATCAGGTATTGCGTTACATGACCTTCCAGTCCGAAGAACGCCCCTGGCCATTCAGCCCCTGGCCGGGTAGCTCCACTCCCGCCAGCTAAGAACGCGACGGGCAGGGCGCCCG
>JAYUHG010000039.1:0-5839 GCA_043767195.1 Gammaproteobacteria bacterium
ATAAATGTCCGCCGCGAGTCGCACACCGTCTGGCATGGGGATCCAGACTTCTTGAAGGGAGATGCCACCGGTCGCGGGAGCCGACACATCCCGGGCGTATATCTCAGCTCCGGTAAGCAATGAAGTTATAAGTACGCAGACAAACCAGACCCTGCGCCCAGCGCTGGATTTACAAGTCATGGTGATGTGCCCCATGCTACCCATCATAACGGAATGGAGAACTGATCATGGTTGTTACTGGCATAGTACAGGAGACACTGGTGGGTCTGGAGGCGGATTCCCTTGTCACCACCGCCCAACCGAAAATTGAAATTAATTTTGAGGGTGTGATTGGCGACCGTCATGCCGGACTGACCCGACCCGCCGACGCGCGGGTACCCCACTATCCTCGCGGCACCTCCATCAGAAATACCCGTCAGCTATCTATCGTCAGTGTGGAGGAGTTGCGGGTGATTGCCCAAGCACTTAACCTGTCCGAATTACCCGCGGGATGGCTGGGCACGAACCTGCTGATGGAAGGCATTCCTCATTTGACACGCATTCCACCCGGCAGCCGGATGTTTTTCCCGGACGGCGCGGCGCTGGCCATTGAAGGCGAGAACCTGCCCTGCAGCGGACCGGGTAAGGTTATCGCCGCCAATCACCCGGCCCTGTCGGCCAGCCAGTTTCCCAAGGCGGCCATACATCTGCGTGGATTAGTGGCATGGGTGGAGCGACCTGGCACCATACGCGTCGGCGACCGGGTTGAGATCAGAATCTCGGAATTGATTCACTATCCGGGTTAGCCGTCATTGGCAGTCCTGTGCTCAACAGCGCATTCAGATAAACCAGAATCACCTTACACCTTCCAATCTTACGCCCCGACCGGCACCCAGACTTTGCCGCGCCTGCTCCACTCGCGCTAAGAAGCGGGGATCGTTTTCCAGCCGGCAGTCGAACCAGTCGTCCTCAGATTCAAAGCCGATAAGCACGCCGGCAGGTTTGCCGTGGCGCGTGATTACAATTTCCTGAGTCTCGGCCTCACGCAAAAATCGAGTGCGTTCTATCTCCTGTTTCATGCGTTATGCACAACAGGATCGGCGTTCTGCATTCTCTGTTTTGACCGTCGCAGGTGTGTAGACTTCCGCGTCCGCCATGTTGCGATAGGTCTCCCAGCGCACACCTGCCGGGTCCACAGTCCAGGTCTTGTCGGATCGCGAGTAACAACAGGTGGTCTCGCCTTCATCAAAGGTACCCAGCTCTGCCTGCTTCATGCGCTCGCGGATTTCCGTCAGTTCGCCGTCATCGTCCACCTGAATGCCAAGATGATTCACGCCCTCGGCACCGGAACGTGTCGAAATGGCGAAGTTCAACGAGGGATCCGCCAGCAGCCACTTGGCATAGTCCGGCTTCACTTTCACCGGCTCCGCGCCGAACACCGCGCTGTAAAAGCGCACCGCTTCATTCAAATCCTTCACACCCACATGCACATGCAGCCTTTTCATGATCGCTTCTCCTTTGGCCCGCAACAGGCCGATAATTCAATGACGGATTTTTTACCCTTGGCGTCCTTGCGCACACGCACGAATTGCGCGCTGCAGCAGTTCTCCGCGAGGTAGCCCACGAGGTCCTGCATAAACAGGAAATTGGCTGAATAATTGATGGATCGTCCGCGACGCTCGGTCGTGGCCAGCCCGGCCCGCTCCAGGTGTACGAGGTGAAAGGACAGCGAGTTGTGGGGGATGCTCAGTTCCTCGCTGATCTCGCCGGCAGGCATGCCCGCCGGCCCGGCCTGCACCAGCAGGCGAAAGGCCCGCAGGCGGGTCTCCTGCGACAGCGCCGCGAACGCGGCCAGTGCGGTATATATATCCATATGTCCAGTATCGTGGACATATGGATATATGTCAAGGGCCCGGGCTGGCGTCTAGTTCCAGCAACAAATCCCTTGCATCCACGACATGATCCGGTCGCGCCAGAATGCGTTTCACGGTGCCGTCGCGCTCGGCCTGGATCGCGGTTTGCATCTTCATGGCCTCCAGGATCAACAGTGTGTGGCCGCGCTGCACATGCTCGCCCACTGACACTTCCACTGCCACCACCAGACCCGGCATCGGCGCCGCCACGTGGCCGGGGTTGGATGGATCGGCCTTCTCGGTCTTGCGTTCCGCGGCGCCCGCTATGCTTTCGTCCTTGACCAGGATGGTCAGAGGCGCGCCGTTGACCTCGAAGAACACGCGCCGCATGCCGTCCTCATCCGGGTCCGACTCGGTCAGGTAACGGATGATCATCTGCCGCCCGGACTCGGTGTGGGTGACTACCTCGGTGCCGGACGACATGCCGTAGAAATAAACGTGCGTCGGCAGCAGGCTGACATCGCCAAAGCGCCGCCGATGTTCGGCGTAGTCCACGAAGAGATCGGGATACATTAAATAGGAGGCCAATTCGATGTCGGTGGCCTCCCGGCCCAGGCGCTCGCGCACTTTGGCTCGCGCCGCGTTCAGATCGAAGTCCGCCATGACGCTGCCGGGCCGCACCGTTAACGGTTTCTCCTTGCCCAGCACCTTCTTCTGCAAGGCTCGGGGAAAGCCGCCCGGCGGCTGGCCTACATCGCCGCGGAAAAAACTGACCACGGATTCCGGAAACGCGATTTGGCGCTGCGGGTCGAGCACGTCGGCGGAGGTCAGGCCACCGGTGACCATGGCCAGCGCCATGTCACCCACCACCTTGGAGGTTGGTGTCACCTTGATCACGTCGCCGAACATGTCGTTCACGTCACGATAGGCCTGTGCCACTTCCGGCCAGCGCGCCTCTATCCCGAGGGAGCGGGCCTGTTCGCGCAGATTCGTGTACTGGCCGCCGGGCATCTCGTGCACATACACCTCGGACGTCCCGGATCGCATATCCGGCTCGAATGCCGCGTATTGCTCGCGCACCTGGGCCCAATAGTCGCTGATGAGCCGGATGGCATCGGAGTCCAGCCCCGTATCCCGGTCCGTGTGCTGCAACGCCGCGGCCAGGGAACCCAGATTTGGCTGTGAGGTCAGCCCGCTCATGCTGTCCATGGCGGCATCAAAGGCATCCACGCCCGCCTCCACCGCCGCCAACACGGAGGCCGCGGCGATGCCGCTGGTGTCATGGGTATGAAAGTGAATCGGGATGGATACGGTGTCCTTGAGTGCCGTAAACAGGCGCGTGGCGGCGGCCGGCTTCAGCAGGCCCGCCATGTCCTTCAGCCCCAGGATATGCGCGCCGGCCCCCTCCAGTTCCCGCGCCAGTTTCAGGTAATAGTCCAGGGAATATTTTTTCCGCGCCGGATCCAGAATGTCACCGGTGTAACAAATCGCCGCCTCCACGATCTTGCCGGTGTCGTTCACCGCGTCCATGGCCACGCGCATGTTTTCGATCCAGTTCAGCGAATCAAAGACGCGGAACACGTCCACACCCGCCTGCGCCGCCTGCTGCACGAAATATTTCACGACGTTGTCAGGGTAATTCTTGTAACCCACTGCGTTGGAGGCGCGCAGCAGCATCTGCTGCATGATATTGGGCATGGCCGCGGAGAGGTCCGCAAGCCGTTGCCAGGGGTCTTCACGCAGGAAGCGCAGCGCCACATCGAAGGTGGCGCCGCCCCAGGATTCCACCGAAAACAATTGCGGCAACAGGCGCGCGTAGTGCGGCGCGATGGCATGCATGTCGCAACTGCGCATGCGCGTGGCCATCAGCGACTGGTGCGCATCCCGGAACGTCGTGTCCGTTACCAGAGGATACGGCTGTGCCTTGAGCCATTTCGCCACGGCGATGGCACCCTGGGACTGGAGCATGTGTTTCAATCCCGGAGCCGGATCATTGGCGGGCAAAGGGGGCGTCAGCGGCTGCACCAATATGCGCGGCCGGCGCCGACCGATGACTTCCTTGTTGCCGTTAATGCTGACGCTGCCGATGAACTGCAACAACTGCTCCGCGTGGTCGCGGGCCTGCCTGAAGCGGAACAACTCGGGCGTGGCATCAATAAAGCCGGTGTCGTAATTCCCGCCACGGAAGTCCGGGTGATCCAGCAACTGTTCCAGGAATGAGAGGTTGGTGGCGACACCACGCACGCGGAACTCGGTGATGGCGCGGCGCATTCGGTTGATGGCCTCATCCTCGGTGCGGCCGAGCGCCGTGACCTTCACCAGCAGGCTGTCGTAATAACGAGTAATGCGGGCGCCGGAATAGGCCGTGCCGCCGTCCAGACGGATGCCGGGGCCGGCCGGACTGCGATAGGCGACGATCTGGCCGTAATCCGGGATGAAATTGTTGAGCGGATCTTCGGAGGTGACGCGGCATTGCAGCGCGTGGCCACTCATCCCGATGTGCTGCTGGTCCGGCACCATGGCCGCGTCTGTGCCGATACGGGCGCCGGCGGCAATCAGTATCTGCGCCTTGACGATATCAATGCCGGTGACTTCCTCCGTGACGGTGTGCTCCACCTGTATGCGCGGGTTTACCTCGATAAAAAAGAACTTTCCGGTTGCCGCGTCGAACAGAAACTCTACGGTGCCGGCATTATCCAATCCGGCATGGCGGGCCAGGCGCACGGCGGCATCACACACCTCCGCGCGTTGTGATTCATTCAGGTACGGCGCCGGGGCGCGTTCCACCATCTTCTGGTGGCGCCGTTGGAGCGAACAGTCACGTTCAAACAGGTGCACTACGTTGCCGTGGGTGTCACCCAGGATCTGCACTTCCACATGGCGTGGCTTTTCGATCAGTTTCTCGAAATACACCTCGGCATTGCCAAAATAAGATAACGCCTCGCCGCGGGACATGCGTACTGCGTCTTCAATGCCAGCGGCATCACGCACCACGCGCATGCCGCGCCCGCCGCCGCCCCAACTGGCCTTGAGCATCACCGGCAGGCCGACTTTTTTAGCAGCAGCCAGGATCCCCGCCTTATCCTCGGGCAGCGCCGACGACGCCGGCACCACCGGCACATTCGCTTCCATGGCGGCATGACGCGCATCTATCTTGTTGCCAAGCTTGCGCATGACCGCCGGGTTAGGGCCAATAAACTTCAGGCCCGCGTCCCGGCAACAATCTGCGAACGTCGGGTTCTCAGCCAGAAACCCATAACCCGGATGGACTCCATCGCAACCGGACTCCCGCGCGATACGGATGATGTCGGCGATGTCCAGATAGGCCTCCACCGGAGTCTTGCCGCGCCCGACCTGGTACGCCTCCTCCGCCTTGAAACGGTGCAACGCGAGCCGATCCTCTTCGGAAAAAATCGCCACCGCCGGGATGCGCAACTCCGACGCCGCGCGCATGACGCGAATGGCGATTTCACCGCGGTTGGCTACCAGGATTTTCGTGAAGGGCATTAGTTATCGCACCATGGATATTGAGGGAAATACTACCTGATGCGGCGCCACAGAATGATATAATTTGTTAATGTTTCCTAACGACAATTTTCCTCCGGCTGTGTGGCCTGACTCATCTGGGAAGGTTGACTATTTATCCCTATCGCCCGAAGAGAGGCTTCTGCTGGTATGGCCACTCACATGCGAGGCTTGGGGAATCGACCCAGAATCAACCGAACCAATGCGCCGTGATATTGGTGTTGTCACTCGCGGAGCGTAGATAGTCCCCTGCCTCGAATGGGATTGAAATCAGGCCGACAGCGCCTGGTCCAGATCCCAGAGAATATCGTCCAGCGTCTCCAGTCCCACGGAGATGCGCACCATGTCCGGCGTGACGCCAGCGGCAATCTGCTGTTCCTGGGAGAGCTGCCGGTGGGTCGTGGAGGCGGGGTGGATGACCAGGGTCTTGGCATCTCCCACGTTGGCGAGATGGCTCATGAATTTCACGCTCTCGATGAAGC